>VFKY01000117.1 GCA_009885275.1 Verrucomicrobiota bacterium
CGAGAAGAACTTCATGAGGTGCGGTCGCATCTTTCTTACCCAATGTGCGCTGAATTTTACGCAGTTCTTCCATGAGGTTATGGCGAGTATGCAAGCGGCCTGCCGTATCGCAGATGAGAAAATCCGCCTTACGCGTAATGGCGGAAGTATACGCATCGAAGCAGACCGCCGAAGGATCCGCATTCGGCGCCCCCTTAATCAAAGGCACATCGATACGTTTCGCCCAAACTTCCAGCTGCTCCACAGCCGCAGCCCGAAAAGTGTCTGCCGCCGCCAAGACCACACTGTGCCCTTGTTTTTTGAGTAGGTTGGCCAGCTTGGCAGTCGATGTCGTTTTGCCCGTTCCGTTCACGCCAACGACAAGAATGACTTTAGGCTTATCAGGAAAGGGTTCCAAGGCAATGGTCTTTGCGGGCAATATAGCGCGAATGTGTTTCTTTGTTACTTCAACGATGTCCTGATCGTGAAGTGTACGCGACTGCTCCTTTAATTCCTCCACAATTTTCAAGGACACTCTCACGCCAAGATCACCGGCGATAAGTTGGGCTTCGAGATCATCCCAATCAATGTCCGCCTTGGTAAAGCGTTGAATTAGTTTTTTGAAGAATCCAGCCACAACTTAAGAAGGCGCGTTTGTTTTAAGACTCTTGGCGATCTTGTCGAGCACACCATTCACAAATGAACGGGTCTGCGTATCACCAAACAGCTTGGCAATTTCAAGCGCCTCATTGATCACGACCGGCACGGGCACCTCCTGTAGATAGAGCATTTCATAAACCGCGAGGCGGATAATATTGCGATCCACCACCCCGAGTCGGGTAAAGCTGAAGTTCTCCAGCGTGCCTTCGATGTGTTTATCTACTTCAGATTGATGTTCGAAAATTCCAGCAACTAAAGACTCCGCGTGCGCTCGCACGTCCGGGCTTGCGCTGTGCAAAGTCCAAAATGCCTCAATATCCACATCAGCCACTCTGCCATGAACATCATGTGCAAAAAGATACTGCATTGCGGCTTGCCTGCCGTCGCGTCGTTTCCCCATAAATCAGTTAATCAGAATGTTGTGGGTAAGGGAATGTGACACGGAGTTTTTCAAAAAGTTGGATCATGTTCACGGCTACTCGGGCGGCTTCGGTGCCTCGATTCATGCGATCACCTATACAACGCTCCCTTGCCTGCTCTTCACTTTCGAGCAGCAAAACTTCATGCACTACAGGAACCACATGAGTTACAGCCATTCTTTGCAAAGCATCGGTGACTGAGGCCCCAACGAGATCAGCATGTTCTGTGGCACCACGCAAGATGACCCCCAGAGCGATGACTACGTCCGGCTTGTTGTGACGCAATACAAATTCAGCGCAAACAGGGATCTCAAATGCACCTGGCACCCTATAAGTCATCACATGAGCCAGTGGCACCAATTGCTCCAATTCACGCCTAACAGCATCAAGAAGTGCCTGCACATAAGTCTCGTTATAAAGGCTAGCCACGATGGCGATGTTCACCCGCGAAGTTGAAACAACAGGGCGTGATGGTGCGGCTAGAGACATAGGGCGAATGACTTAGCGGTGTTTATCCAGCAAATCAAGGGGCGATGAGGTTCAAGGCCAGATAACGGCGGCAGCAAAGTCTTCTCCTTGAACCTGAAATCTTGAAACTTGGACCTTTCAGAGCTTATGCCCCATCTTGGTACGCTTCGTTTCAAGATACTTCGCATTATGTTCGTTGGGTTCAAGTTTGATCGGGATCTGCTCGACAATTTGCAGCTTGTGCCCCTCCAATCCAATCACCTTCTTCGGATTGTTGGTCATCAGACGAATCTTGCGAATGCCAAGATCAAAGAGGATCTGAGCCCCTAGACCATAGTCACGCAAGTCCATGGCGAATCCAAGCTTCTCATTTGCTTCCACGGTATCCAAACCTTCTTCCTGAAGTTTATACGCATGGATTTTTGCCGCCAAACCAATGCCTCGGCCCTCCTGTCGCATGTAAAGTATTACCCCCCTGCCTTCCTGCTCGATACGCTCCATGGCCGTATGCAACTGGCCACCACAATCACAGCGACGTGATCCAAAAACATCTCCCGTGAGACATTCGCTATGCACACGGACAATTACGGGACTGCCATCGTCGATTTTGCCCTTCACCATGGCAATGTGATTTTCTCCATCCAACTTGCTGCGATAAAGATGGAGGTCAAATTCACCATAGTCCGTGGGCATTTTAATAACATGCTCGCGCTCGATCAATCTTTCACGTTCTCTACGATGACGAATCAAACTTTCGATCGTACACATCTTTAATCCATGCATCTTGGCAAATTCCACCAATTGCGGTAAGCGCGCCATACTGCCGTCATCATTAAGAATCTCACAAATGACACCCGCAGGTTCCAACTCAGCCATGGTTGCCAAATCGACTGCCGCCTCTGTATGACCAGCCCGTCGCAGCACGCCACCTTTCTTCGCTACAAGGGGGAAAATATGACCTGGTTGCACCAAATCATCAGCTCGACTCGAAGGATCAGCGAGTATTGCTATTGCACGCGCCCGATCTGAAGCACTGATGCCGGTGGTCACGCCCTTAGCGGCGTCAACGCTAACGGTGAAGTTGGTAGAAAACGCTTCGCGATTACGCTGCACCATGGCCGTTAAACCAAGGCGCTCCGCACATTCTTCACTTACAGGGGCGCATATAAGACCGCGTCCATTCTTGGCCATGAAATTAACAATCTCAGGAGTTACTAATTGTGCAGAGCAAACCAAATCTCCTTCATTTTCACGATCTGTGTCATCCGTCACGATGACCATTTTTCCTGCTCGTATATCAACAAGCACGTCTTCAATAGAGGAAAAGGGAGATCGGGTAGGCATGGAACTTTGATTCAAGATTTCAGATTCAACGCCTTAGACATCCCACAGAATGATGCTTTATCAACAGGGATGCCCTGATGTTCATGCGTTTATAGCCCGCCTTAATAGCAAAGTGACTCATATTCCAGCAAAAGACGCGCTCGACTGATGCTGAAATGGCGATACTGAAGAAGTGAATGCTACCTTCTCGACTTCAATTTCACCTCGATGCCCAAGCCACTGGTTCTCGTGCTCGCGCCGCCACCTTCCGCACATTACACAATGAAGTGCGCACCCCCCTCTTCATGCCAGTTGGGACGCATGCGACCGTGAAGGCGCAATTGCCCGAGTCCTTACTGGAGTCCGGTTCACAAATCTTACTAGCCAATACCTACCACCTTTTACTACGCCCAGGACCGGAAGTGTTTCAACGATTGGGTGGCATTCATCAATTCATGAGCTGGGAGAAATCGGTGCTCACAGATTCCGGGGGCTATCAGATATTTTCACTGCCGCACTCGCGTTCAATGACTGAGGAGGGCGCGATGTTTAAAAGCTATGTCGATGGCCAGAAAATCCTCCTAACTCCAGAACTCAGCATCAACACCCAACGCGCCATTGGCAGCGACATCATGATGGTCTTAGACCAGTGCATTCCTTCTACCGCAAATGAAGCAGCAGCAAGAGCAGCACTGGAGGTCACTCAACGTTGGGCCGTTCGTAGTCTGGCAGCACGCGGCGATTCACCGCAGTCCATGTTTGCCATTGTTCAGGGTGCTCTCTTCCCAGCGTTACGAAAAGAAAGTGCCGAAGGCTTGATGCAAATGCCCTTTGATGGATTTGCCGTTGGAGGGCTTGCGGTAGGCGAAGAAAAAAATGAACGAGAGGACATCTGCGAACTGACTGCAGCTCTCTTGCCGGAAGATCGCCCGCGCTATCTCATGGGTGTGGGCACTCCCCTAGACATACTGGAAGCGGTGCATCGTGGTGTGGATATGTTTGACTGCATAATCCCCACACAAGTTGCAAAGCATGGCTCTGTCTTCACCTCACGCGGCATCATTCAATTTCGGCGGGCCGTCTATAAGCTATCCGATGAAAAACTCGATCCCGCTTGTAGCTGCCCAACTTGTGCAAAGTACTCCCGAGCATACTTGCATCATCTCATGAAGACGCAGGAACCCCTCGGGTGGCAATTGCTTGGGCAACATAACATCCATTTTTATCACCAACTGATGCGCGAGATTCGTCAGAGCATTCTGGAAGATCGCTTCATGGCTTTTTATCATGAAAAGCGTCCGCTCCTCGACATCGAAGACATCGACAATCCTTGCGTTCATCCTATTAAATCCCCCCCGAATCCAGCGCATGCGCTCAGCCTAGGCGACTATGAAGTGCATACTGCTACGGCAGGTTTTTCAAGTATTCGGCATGTCTCATCGGGAGAAATCATGCACTCGCACACCCCGCCAATGGATGAAGCTCGTGCGCTGTATGTGGTGCAATCAAATCTCGCGCAACGCTTGCGCCTTACTGCAAATGAAACGCCTGAAGATACTGCACCAGTAGTGATCTGGGATGTTGGTCTTGGGGCAGCCGCGAATGCCGTTGCGGCTATCCAATGCTATGAAGAAGAGGCCTCCAAGGGCCCCCTTAGAAAAATGCATATTATCAGCTTTGAAAATGATCTCGATTCCTTGCGTCTCGCCCTAAGTCATAAAAACCGCTTCCCCTATCTTCGTCACGGTGCACCTGACACCATCCTCAAACGCGGTGCTTGGAAATCGCGACAACATCTGGGTCTTACGTGGGAACTTCTCGAAGGAGATTTTCAGCAAACCATGTTTAAAGCTTCCGCATTACCTGATCTTATTTTCTTCGATCTCTATTCTATAAGAAGTTTGAGTGCTGAATGGACCGTCGCAGCCTTTCGTCGCCTCTTCTCTGTTTGTGGTAAACATCCTGCGGAATTGATCACCTACTCCACCTCCACAGCCGCAAGAGTAGCTCTACTTGCCGCTGGTTTTTACATCGCCAAAGGTCGAAGCTTCGGAGTAAAGAAAGAAACCACCATCGCGCTCACTCCCGGATTCACCAAGCCCTGTCGCTACCCTTTGCTGGAGAAAGAATGGTTAGAGAAGTGGCATCGCTCGCATGCGAAGTTTCCCGAAGACCTGCCAAAAGAAGAGATGCGTGCTTTTGAGTCCCTCATCATGAATCATCCGCAGTGGTTGTGATTTGATCCTTGGCAAACGATCCACATCCCG
>VFKY01000018.1 GCA_009885275.1 Verrucomicrobiota bacterium
GAAGGGCCAAGACAGGGCGCACGATCCTTTGTGCTGAACACGAGATGAGTAATGACAAGGCTGAGAGATTGCGGCATGAAGAAAACTATGGATGCAAAGTTGTGCGCATGCCAATGCAAATATAAAACGGGCCTTCAGCCCTCATTTTCTAACAATCAGCATTCCTAGGGCGTTGCCCTAGGCTGGTATGAACTGCGCCGTTGGCGCGGAATGCTTAAACCTTTTAGGTACGTTTCACTCATTCTTGTTAAAAAAACACACCCGCCAATCAAGCGCAATGCTTCACGCGATACAAACTGCTACGCCTTGGCATCGCCACATAGATATATCTGGTCATTGGTCATCTAAGGGACAAAGTCCCGCCACCATACCAGCCTAGGCCAACGGCCTAGGAACCCGTCACCTCCACATTCACCAGCACCAAAGGTGCGATTCATCGGGATGCGAAATGCAACGACTTCAAATTCAGCGACGGCGCTCGGCGTCAGTTAGGTGCGTTTGCGAAAATAAGGCTTAAAGACACTGTCGAATAAACAACTCGATCGCTATCAAAATCAGCTCCCATGTTTTAACGCATCCACCAAAGCACGCGTTGATGCCGAAGCGCGACCTTTCTGCCAGAGGACGATGAAATCCCATCGCGCGGCTTCATCACTGACCCTTACGAAAGTGACACCGGGATGCGATGATTTAAGGAAATAGGCCGGCAACAGCGTCACGGCTGATTCTGAAACCACTTCGGAAAGCACATTCGTAATTCCATCCACGATCAGGGCGAAGCGGGGCTTGAAGCCAACTGCTTTACAAAGGGCAGTCATCCAGCGATTGCGACCCGGCACTTGATCCTCATCGACGCCAATGAAGTCACGTCCCTTGAGCTCTTTAAGCGCTATGCTTTTTCGTGAAGCCAGCGGATCGGCATCAGAAACAGCCACACAAACAGGCAACGAACAAAGTTTAGCGCTGTGAAATTCTTTGGCAGCAACAACACCCTCCTGCCCAATAAGGGCGATGTCGATTTCGCCTGCGGTCAAGGCGTCGATTTGTTCGCGGGGTGATAAATCATGCAGTTTGAGTTTCAAATCGGGATGCGTTTTACGCAGTTGAGCCAAGGCCGGGGTGAGCACCGATGGTGCCGCGGAGCCAAGATAGCCGATGCGTAACTCAGAGCGTTCACCGCGCGCTTGACGCCGAAGATCAGCCATAGCGCTGTCGTATTCGTCAACCAGCGGCTTCATGGATTTCACCAGTGCATGACCGAGGCCAGTGGGCTTCACCCCGCTTGTCTCCCTCTCGAGAAGCTTTCCTCCAATCTCGTTTTCCAGAGCCTGCATCTGGCGACTGAGCGCCGGCTGTGTAATGCGCATCCTGACGGCGGCACGATTGACACTGCCTTCGTCGATGATGGTGATGAGTGCCCGGATGCGGTCGATCATGCCTCTTAGGTTATGTCTATTCGGCATAACGGCAACAATAAACTGGCATTACCCGGCCGCGTCAATTGGAGGGAGTATGAAGAACAATGAAACCCATGAATCTCACCACCCGCCCTCCTCGTAGTCCCCGTGTCCGCCTCGGCGGTTACACCATCCTGCCCCGTCTGCTGGACAAAGCTCGCGCAGTCATCGCTGGCACTGCCGGCGAATACAAATACAACAATCCCAACGACGGACATTTTTTTCGTTTCACCGGCATCACCCCGGACGCTCTTTTCGAGCAAGTGAAAACCGGCGCAGGCGATTGGGAAATCCTGCTTTGGGTCAATGCAAATGCGCCACTGAAACGCACGACTTTGGAGATTA
>VFKY01000340.1 GCA_009885275.1 Verrucomicrobiota bacterium
GGAACAACGATGACTATTTCGCGTAACACCATCATCGGGAACGCTGGCAACGGCATTTTCATCTTGGGTGCCGACTTCAAACCACGCGTGACAGAAAACACCTGCAGCGACAATGCGCAGAATGGCATACTCGCCGCGGAAGGAGTCGCGGGAACCATCACTCAAAACATCGTTCGTTTTAACAAACTCAAAGCCATTGGCAATGAAGGAGCTTCCACCGAATTAATCATCAAAGACAACACCACGGACGATCTTAAATAAGCTGTTAACCCTATTTATCTCATCTCGCCCATTTTTCTGTTTCCGTTTAACCTCCTCTTATCGTAAGGTAAATATATGAGCACCATTACTTCCAAACTCTGGAACGACGACGACCTCAACGACTACGCATTCGCCACCGCTTCCGCAGTGACAGGATGCGCCTTAGGCATCCTCTTTGGTCGCGGCATGTCCCGTACTTCCTCCAACATCGCCGCCCTCAGCCTCCTTGCCACTGGCGCACTTCTGGCAGCTCCTGCCATTACCGAAGTGGTCTCCCGCGTCGCAAACCGCCCGTCCTCAAGACGCGGCAGTCGCAAACGCCTCGAAGGCATTCGCAACGGCTCCGTGCCCGAAGAAGGTGCCGACATCTATTCTCTGGAAAGCGAGCTTTCTTAGGAAATTGTATCGCAACGCGATACCCCACGAATAGCCGTGGGTTTCAACCCACGGTGGTAAGTTCTATACATCAACCGCAAAGCGGTTGTCCCATCACGTTGCTTCCAGAAAATAGCCGCAACAGATATTCCACATTTCATTTCAAAACCGAAATGATTGGGCAACCACTTCGTGGTTGAAAGTTTTAAACCATTTTCTGTGGGTTAAAACCCACAACTATTCGCAACGCAGCTTCGCAGCAAGGGGTATCGGTTTGCGATACGACGAACATAGCATCTTAAGCCATGAAGTCCCTCCCTCACCCTTTCTTCAGGAGCACAAATTGAAACCGAGCATCATAACGCCCTTCGTTATGTTTACGGCAGCAGGTAAGACAGGCCGAGTATCGTCGGAACTTCCTCACCCTCTCGACCGTGATGCCGCAATGACCACATTTGTAAGCAAACTTCCGTTGCTGACGGGTGCGTGGT
Organism: Verrucomicrobiota bacterium; assembly: GCA_009885275.1. Taxonomy (GTDB): domain Bacteria; phylum Verrucomicrobiota; class Verrucomicrobiia; order Verrucomicrobiales; family Verrucomicrobiaceae; genus Verrucomicrobium. The sequence continues at coordinate 1,128 of VFKY01000340.1, forward strand.
AATGGCAGTGTGTGTCTCACATTTTCATCGGGAATGCCAAGATCGATACAGGCTTGACGCCATTCAACACCATGGGGTTCGATGCGACGACGATTTGATCGTGAATACGCCACAAGATGCGCTAACTCATGCTTCAATGTACGCTCAACTTGTCCATCATATTCCCTAAGTCGAGGATTCAACTCCACCAACCACTGAGGCCAACGGGCATATCCTGCGGTGCTCCGTAATTTTCCATTCCAGACCACTTGCACCTTTTGTGCGCCTTCCTTCAAACCTATCGCACTGAGCCAATCGCGCGATTGAGCTTCAAGAATATCGTCTCGGCCTAGAATCTGAGGTTTCGCTGCCGGGGTAGGCTTTGGCGACATCGGCATATGAGCCGATATCGCATCAAGGAATGTAAACATCATCTGCCGTAGTGCTGTCCTACCCGCCATGGCTATGAGGTTTAAGCGCAGAGTTGCGATTTGCAAACTAGGAAGCGCAGAGTTTTCATTTTCTACTTTCGAATTCGTTCAACCCTAAATATCACGCGTTCTTCCGGCTTTTCTTGTCGTGAACTCGATGCTCCTGATCCCCCAGCGCGAGCAATGTATCTGCGGGAATGCTGTTCATCAGAAAAACGTTCGCCCCAATCGTGCTGCGGGCACCAATCGTGGTATCACCGCCGAGCACAGTGACATTGGGATAAATCGTGACCCTATCTTCGACGTTAGGATGCCGTTTGGTACCTTTGACAACGTGCCCTTCCTCATCCTTCTGAAAACTACGAGCCCCAAGCGTGACGCCATGATAGAGCTTCACATGTGAGCCAATAACACAGGTCTCGCCAATGACGACGCCAGTGCCGTGATCGATGAAGAAATGAGTGCCGATCTGAGCGCCCGGATGAATGTCGATTCCGGTGCGACCATGGGCCCACTCGGTCATCATCCGGGGAATGAGAGGCACTCCGCCTTTGTAAAGATTATGCGCAAGCCGCTGGATGGCGATGGCTTCCAGTCCCGGATAAGCGAGAATGATTTCCTCATAGCTCCGCGCGGCTGGGTCGCCATCGTAGGCAGCCTGCACGTCCGTTTGCAATAATCTACGCACCTCGGGCAACGTGCAGAGAAAGTCGCAGCAC
>VFKY01000103.1 GCA_009885275.1 Verrucomicrobiota bacterium
GCCAACTCAAGCGCGACACGCACGATGATCAGAACAGTTCACTCATCGGTGTGCCTTCTGTCAGCGCAATGGGGCGACCGTCGGAGGCTTGATAACTGATGCTGCGAGTGTCATAGCCAAGTGCGGCATAGACGGTGGCGTGAATGTCTGCGGGAGTAGTAGGGCGGTCTTTGGGGTAAGCTCCAATACTATCAGATGAGCCGATGACCTGTCCGCCACGAATGCCGCCTCCGGCCAGAAGTACGCTGTAGCAATTTGGCCAGTGATCGCGTCCGGTATCGGCGTTGATCTTGGGTGAACGTCCAAATTCACCCATCCATATGACCAGCGTGGTGTCGAGCAGTCCTCGTTCTTCCAGATCGTCGAGCAGAGCGGCATAGGCTTGTTCCATGGGGGGGACGAGCGTGTTCTTGAGTTTGTTAAAGTTATCCTTGTGTGTGTCCCAAGTGATACTTGGTCCATTCACCGTCGTCACGAAGCGCGTTCCAGACTCGATCAATCGACGTGCCAGTAAATGAGATTGCCCCCAACTGTGCCGTCCGTAGCGTTCGCGGACAGCATCGGGTTCCTTCGATAAATCGAAAGCCTTGGTGGCATTGTCGGACTGGAGGATTGAGGCTGCCTGTTGATTAAAGATGTCGATATCTGCCGTTTGCGGTGAAACTATCTTCGGCGACGAAATCGAGAAGTCTTGCAGGAGTCCCATGCGCTCCTTGAATCGTGTTGGAGTTATGCTGCCATCCAGCCCCATGTTTTTTACTTTAAATCCTGCTGCATTGGGGTCGTCGTCGAGGACGAAAGGGTCGTAGCGTGAACCAAGGCAGCCGCCGAATTGTCCTGGGGTGATGTAGGCCTTGCTATCGCAATGAGGAAAAGGCGTGATGACATAAGGCGGAACACCGCCACTGAAGCCATCGCGCTGCGCCAGCCATCCCACCAGAGTTCCGAAGCAGGGTAAATCGTTATGGCTTGGATTGATCAGCGTACTATCCACCCGGTAGGGACGGCCTACGGTGGACCAATGCATGCCACCGTTGTGGCTGCTGTGTCCGTGATAGACCGAGCGGATGAGGGCGACCTTGTCCATTCGTTTTGCCATGCGCGGCAGCAGTTCAGAAATATGGGTCCCTGTTACATTGGTTTTGATGGGTGAAAATATTCCGCGAATCTCCGAGGTCGCATCGGGCTTCGGGTCCCACAAATCAATGTGGCTTGGCGCTCCGCCGTTAAAGATCAAGATCACAGACTTCGCCTTACCTGCGCCGATCAAAGGTCGCGGCGAGGGTGCCGCGAACGCATTGAATGCGCCGAAGTGATTCACACCCAGCCCAAACAATCCCATGGCACCAGCATGGAGAATGTCCCTGCGGGTGACTTGTGCGCCCAAGTGTGCTGGTTGCATGAAAGGACATACGCTTTGCAGATGAGGATCTTGCGACGCGACTTCATATTTATTGCGAAAGCTAAGATTGTTGAAGTGGAATCCTCAGGGTTGCTGGTGGCCTTGAGTTTCACTCATGAGTGGCTAGTGATTGCTGTCTTCACTTGATCGCGAATTAGTATCTTCGGTACTAATTTTTGTGAGGTAGCGTCATCGCCACTGCCTCGGACATGGTTGTGTTCGATCAGGTTATTGCTCGCGCCTGAATTCATATTGATCCCGTCCGCATAGGTGCTGCGAATGCGACAACCTCGCACGGTGACCTGTCTACCTGCCATCCAGATGCCGGTGTTCGTATGAGTAACCCAGACGTTTTCGACCAGCCAGTTGGTCGCATTGCCTGTGATCGGTTTGCCCCCCGTGCTTCGTGAGGTGTGGGCTTCACTATCGAAAAATAAGTTTCGTACCGAGGAGCCGTCGCCTAACAGGTTGAAGCCCATGTCGCCTGACCATGTTCCTTTTTCTTCAGTGCCGATAATAGTTGTGAGCCACATGCCTTCACCGCTGAGGACAACGCCATCAAGGGTGAGTTTTTTGTTTTGTCGGTAGGTGCCTCGTGGTATCCAGACGGTCTTACCTTGTTCTTTTGCGGCGGCGATACATTTCCAGATCGCTGCCGTATCATCCTCGGTGTCGCTTCCGTTCGCTCCAAAATCGGTGACTGAAAGAAAGGTTCCTGCAGCGGGAGCAGGCGCAGATGTTGCGAGCTCCAAATCCAGCAAGTCAATACGGTAAAAGGCGGCACTATCCTGGGCATCCTTTTGCAAGCGGATGATATCGCCCTGCTTAATACCACCACTTATGATGAAGCGAGACTCATCCCAAAAGACGTGAGCCTGCCCCGCTGCAGGGTCGTTAGAATGGCCATTCAGGCCTTCCTCGCCATAGAGCCAGTTGTATTTTGAAGTGAGAATTAGGGATTGCCGGAAAATGCCATTTACATGAAGTGAGAGAGTTGCGGGCAACCCACCGCCTGTAGGTGCATCGGGAATACAATGCCGCAGGACCAGAGTGTTTGCTGTTGGGACACGTGCCACCTGAAGATAGTCGCCCTTGGCGGTCAATTGCACAAAGCTGCGTGCCGAGGCTTCCATTTCCGGAGTGGAATCCTTGGCTGACGGTAACGCACTCATCGTAATTACCTTCCCATTGGTCTGGTTCGTGGACGCTTCCGCTTCAATCGTCGTAAAAGACAAATTGGCGCCTACTGCACCCTGCAATTGCTGTGTCAGAGCGGGTGAAAACGTCAATGCTAAAAACGATGCTATTCCATATGAAATGATGAACAGTTTTGAAGGCATGAACGATACGTTGAAGGACTAATGATAAACTACAACCCAGATTACTGACTCTAACGTCTAAAGGGTGAGTTCTCAATCCAACGCTCCTCTCCACCATGGAGCTTGCATGATGCGCTAAACCGTTCCACAGCAGGATTGTCATTTCATTATATAGTGACGCATCGATATTGAATCATGGCCAAACCTCCTCTTTTCATGAAAGTCAAACTGCACTCGCAGACACACGAGTGGAGGCAGCGCGATGATGATAACAACTTGCGCTATTTGCGCGCTTGTTGGGACTCTATCAGGTGGCACTTTTTTTATACCACAAAGACGATGGAAGACTGGGCGGAGCTGCCTAATCCCACCCTGGAAGATTATGAGGGGCTTCGCGATGTCCTTTTCCGCAAGTATCAGCGCAAGCGTTTGCCTTGGAAGTTTGTCGTGGATATCGACAAGTTCCTTGTGGAAATGAAGGGCGAGTAACAGGAGTCAGATTGAATAATCGCTGCGTCTCGCTACGAACAGTGCGAGGATGCGTATTAGCGTTTCATCCCAAATCAAACAACAATGCTTCAGCATCTTCTGATGCCTTGATATTATAAATTCCAGAGACTTCCGTGCTGGCACCATCGCCAGTGGCCATGCTCAAGGAGTTCATTGAGATGCTGCCGCGAACCACTTGTAGCCAGATTCCGCGCCCTGCGAGAAGATCATGCGTAATTTCTTCACCTCCCTTGAGTTTGATCCGATAGATGTTCGCGTCCTGATGGATGATTGCAGAGTCTTCGCGACCATCGGGTGAGATGACGAGCACCTTGGACTGAGTGTCATGCTCTGGCTTGGGGTGCCATTCGGTATAACTAGGTGTGAGATTCTTCTCGTTGGGAAAGAGCCACATTTGCAGTAGGTGCGCGGTCTCAGTACTGGAGGGATTGAATTCACTGTGAGTCACTCCGGTTCCAGCGCTCATGAGTTGAATCTGCCCGGGCTTGAGCACCCGACCATTACCCATGCTATCCTTATGTTCGAGTGCGCCTTCGACAATGTAGCTAAAGATCTCCATATCGCGGTGAGGATGCATTGGGAACCCACCACCGGGGGCAATGTGATCGTCATTCATCACGCGCAGTGTTTGAAAATGCATGTGCTTCGGATCGTGATATTCCGCAAAGCTGAATGTGAATCGGCTATTGAGCCAGCCATGATCCGCATGACCACGCTCTAGGGATTTTCGTAAGGTAATCATAGTAGGAAGGATACGATGCAGTGGATGAATAGGATGATTTTGAGTGCCAAAACAGCATTAAATGATGAGCAGATAATCCATCACGCATCGTCATTATTCCATGAAAGTGATGATGAAAAGTCCGAATTAGCCTGCGTATTATCACCAGTAAAACTTTCCTACCTATGTTTAAATTTTCTGGCAAGGGCTCTATCACTACTTGCGACGGTATTTCTCGTCGTGACTTTCTCCAAGCAGGGGCGCTGGGGGCGATAGGTCTGACGATGCCACAATTCAATGCGTTGCGGGCAGCGGGCATGGTGGATAAGAAGAAGGACAACAAAGCCTGCATCATGATTTTTAATCTTGGCGCGCCTAGTCAGATGGATACATGGGATCCGAAGCCAGATGCTCCTCGCGAAGTCCGCGGCCCCTTCAAAGCCATCAACACGAAGAGTCCGGACATGCAGATCACGGAAATTTTCCCCCAGATGTCGAAGGTTGCCGATAAATTTTCGTTAGTGCGCAGTGTTTATCATACAGCTACGGCGGTGCATGACACTGGGCATCAGATGATGCAAACGGGTCGCCTTTTCTCGGGTGGTGTGAACACGCCGCATGTTGGTTGTGCGCTGGAGTTCCTGAAAGGACGC
>VFKY01000058.1 GCA_009885275.1 Verrucomicrobiota bacterium
AGCAACAGGCTTCCGTGCCTTCATGAACTTCGCGATCACCACGTAAAACACGGGGGTGAAGATGAGGCCGAAAAGGGTGACGCCGATCATGCCGTAAAAGACCGCTGTTCCAAGTGCATTGCGCATTTCTGCCCCTGCCCCTTTTGCTAGGACTAAGGGAAGTACTCCCAAGATGAAGGCGAAGCTGGTCATGAGGATAGGACGGAGGCGCAGACGACAGGCTTCCACTGCGGCATCGAAGCGGTTCAATCCCAGCTCCTGCTGCTGACGCGCGAACTCAACAATGAGGATGGCATTTTTTGCAGCGAGTCCCACGAGCACGACGAGGCCGATCTGCGTAAAAAGATTATTATCCATGCCGCTGATCCAGACGCCACCGATCGCGCTCAACAAGCACATGGGCACAATCAAGATCACGGCAAGTGGCAGGCTCCAGCTTTCATATTGTGCGGCTAAAACAAGAAAGACGAAGAGCACGCAGAGCGGGAAGATATAGACGATGGAGTTGCCCGCGAGAATCTGTTGATAGGTGAGATCCGTCCACTCGAAATCGAATCCATCAGGCAATGTCTTCTTGGCGATCTCATCGACTCGTCGGATCATGTCGCCGGAACTGATTTCTGAGGAGGTGTTGCCGCTGACGTCGGCAGAGACGAACATATTATATCGCTGCACGCGGTCAGCTCCCCCGATCCGTTCGGTTTTAACCAGTGCGGCCAGTGGCACCATCTCGCCTTTGGAATTGCGCGTGCGGAGTCGCCCCACATCTTCGGGCTTCATACGATATGCCGGTTCCGCCATGGCCATGACTTGCCAGGTGCGACCGAAGAGGTTGAAGTCATTAACATACGTCGAGCCAAGATAAGTGGAAAGGGTATCGTTAATGCTGGTGATGGAAACACCCATGGTCTTGGCGCGTTCACGATCGATGATAAGATTGAACTGCGGATTGTTCGCGCGAAAGCCGGTGATGAGGGAGGAAAAGCCCGGCTCTTTGGCGAGAGCATCCATGAGCTGACGAGTGGCAACCTCAAGAGCAGCGAGTCCGCCATTGTTGAGATCCTCCACCTGTAGTTTGAATCCACCGGAGTTGCCGAGTCCGCGCAGTGGAGGCGGAGGGAGAATCAGAAC
>VFKY01000385.1 GCA_009885275.1 Verrucomicrobiota bacterium
GAGCTTAGTCACTCGTGAAATTTCACAAAGTATGGCACTAATGTCAAGGCGTTATTTTATCGATATGAATCCAATGCCCATGAGTTGTAAATCCAGATTTGAGTTCTCGTAACAATGGGAAGTGCAGGACATAAAAAACCCGCCACTCCTTTGAAAGAGGGCGGGTGTTGTTTAAATAGAGTTTTTAGTGAGCATGTTTAGCTTTGTCTTTATCACAAGTAGCGCAGGCGGCGGGTTTAGCGGCTGCAGCACCGGGTTTAGCACAGCAAGAATCTTTTTTAGCGGTAGCGCAAGAGGCCAGAGCAAGAGTTGCAGCGACAACAGTGAGGGTAAGGATGCGAGTCATAGTTTTTTATTTATTGTGTGGTTTGAAAATATGCTTTTTGAAGCAATAACAGATTACAATACAGCTTTAGTCCGTGATTTCCATCATAAAAAAGGCGCGTTGAATATGATTCAACGCGCCTAAATTGTTACTCAGCAGTCTTTATTTGCTGCTGTGCATGCCCATGTCAACTTGTTGGGGGGCTGCTGCCTTCTTAGAGGCGCAAGAAACAAGGGACATAGCTGCGATTGCAAGTGTGATGGCTACGATAGTGGATTTCATATTTTGTTTTATAGATGGTGGTTGATTGCAGGCACATGGATTCCACGCGCTGTGCTGGCTATAATGCGTAGCAGGAACTTTGCCAAATACAAATGTTGCGCATTCGCCAGAACCCTCATTCTCCAATCCAGACAGACAGGCCAATCTCTACCTTATCAAACAACTCAATCACGTCGGCATTTTTCATACGAATGCATCCATGACTACCGGGTTGTCCAATGCGGCGCTCTTCATTGGTGCCGTGGATGTATATATAGCGATCCAATGTGTTGGCATTGCGACTTTCTGCTCCTTCAAGCCAGAGGATGCGAGCGAGAATGAGATCGGCATCGGTGGGGTCGAGTGGATTCCATTGGCCCACGGGTTGTCGTGCTTTGAAAATAGTATGCAGAGAATGCCCCTGACCATGTTTTTCCTTTACCTTAAAGACTCCGAGTGGGGTTTGATTACTTCCCTCTTGAAATCCAATGCCGAATTTCGAAGTGCTGCAGGGCCAAGATTTTACCAACTGGTGCTTATCCCAAAGTTGCACCGTCTGTGTCGCAATGGAGATTTCGAGTCTGGGATGTGATAATGGCATTTGTTGCATTTTGCAGGTGAGACTTTAAGATGCTCGCCCTTTTAACCAAAGCAAATCTCATGAGCAATCTTAAGCATGTCGCAGTTGTCGGCGCCACCGGTGCGGTGGGTGTGGAAATGTTGCGTTGTCTCGAGCAGCGTAATTTCCCTGTCGGACAACTTACTCTTCTCGCCAGCGCACGCAGTGCCGGTAAAACGATGAAGTTCAAAGGCGAAGACGTTGTCATTAAGGAGCTCACGCCCGATTCTTTCGAGGGAGTGGATATCGCCTTGTTCAGTGCCGGCGGCGGCATCAGCAAGGAATATGCGCCTTATGCGACCAAGGCTGGAGCCATCGTGGTCGATAACTCGTCGGCTTTCCGTATGGACGACGAGGTGCCGCTCGTGGTGCCCGAGATCAACGCCGGGGACCTGAAGAATTTGCCCAAGGGTATCGCCGCGAACCCCAATTGCACCACGGCCATCACCCTGATGGCGCTTTATCCTCTCCACAAAGCCTTTGGCGTGAAGCGCGTTTTTGCTTCTAGTTATCAGGCTGTTTCCGGAACTGGAGCCCAGGCCATTGAGGAACTCGAAAAGCAAACCCGCGAGTGGGCGAAGTCCGAGCGCAAGTGGGATGATGTCCGTCTCGGTGCGGAACACGTCAACGTCTATCCCCACCAGATCGCTTTCAATGCCCTGCCGCATGTGGATTCATTTCTCGACTGCGGTTATACCAAAGAAGAGATGAAGATGGAGAATGAAGGCCGTAAGATCATGCATCATCCCGATTTCAGAGCGAGCGTCACCTGCGTGCGCGTGCCAGTTTTCCGGGCCCACAGCGTGGCCATCAGTGCCGAGTTTGAAAAACCGATCACCGTCGAAGCCGCCCGTGAAGTGCTGCGTCACGCTCCCGGTCTCGACCTTATCGACGATCCGTCTCTCAAGCTATATCCGCTGGCATTGAATGTCGCGGGCAAGGACAACTGCGCCGTCGGTCGTCTTCGCATGGACTGCGCTTTGGATAATGGTCTTGCCTTCTGGGTCGCGGGCGATCAGCTTCTCAAAGGTGCCGCACTCAATGCGGTACAGATTGCCGAGTGTCTGTAATCGTTGAAGCACATGAGTGATCGAAAGTCCTACCTCGCCGAACGCATCGCCCTTGTGGATGCGGCGTTGGAACGTTTCATCCCCAGCGCCGAAACCCGGCCTGCGACGCTGCATCAGGCGATGCGGCACAGTGTCTTTGCGGGCGGAAAACGGTTGAGGCCGATCCTTTGTCTCGCTGCAGCGGAAGCTTGTGGCGGGACCATCGAGCAGGCGATTCATGCGGCTTGTGCCGTGGAGTGTTTGCATACCTATTCGCTCATCCACGACGATCTTCCTTGCATGGATGATGACGATTTTCGTCGCGGCGTGCCGACCTGTCATAAGGTCTATGGCGACGGCGTGGCGGTGCTTGCAGGGGATTCTTTGCAGGCATTAGCTTTTGAGCTGGCGGCTGGAACTACGGCGACCTCGCGATATGCGACTGCCGACATGGTGCTCGAACTGGCTCGTACGGCTGGCAGTTTGCATCTCGTGGGCGGACAGGTTGCCGACCTTGAA
>VFKY01000240.1 GCA_009885275.1 Verrucomicrobiota bacterium
AAGACAATTCAGAAAAGCCTTAAAAATCATGGCTTGGTGGGCAATAGTTTCTTTACCAGAACACGAGAGTTTCGCCCGCTTTGATCATACCGCTCACGCCGCGATTCAGGGAGAACATCAGGATTGGCTTCTTCGTAGCCCATTTTTTCCTCGAAGAAGCGAAAAGCCTGCGTGCTCAGAGCAAAAACCCACTCGCACCCACGTTGCCGGGCCATTTCCTCTGCATACGCAACCAACTTCCGACCATGACCTTGGTTTTTATGTGCCCGACGAACCAATAAACACGCCAGTTCAGCAACCTTCGTTTTGCCGTCCACAACATAGGTATGCACGGCTACGGTACCGACCGCGTTTCCATCGAGCTCCAATACAAAAAAATCACCAATGCGCTTTTGCATTTGCTCCCTCGTCCGGGGTGCCAGCGCTGCATCCTCCACACTCTGACGCATGATGCTGAGTAAAGCTGGTATATCACTGGTTCTGGCATTCCTCACTTGTTGGTAGTCATCGGCATGAATCATGGTGCCAACACCTTCGTTACTGAATACTTCTGCCAGCAAGACTTCATCCTGATTCCCATCCACGATATGAACACGCGGCACACCTTCCGTGCAAGCCATCGCACCATAGCGCAGCTTTGAGGTGATACTAGGATCCGCATCTTTTTGCTTAGCCATCTCGCGAGCATCGCCCACCGCCAACTGCGCGATTCTCATTTCTTGAGCATCAAATAAGCCGCGCTCAGCCACAAAGATTACTTTGGCCGCTTCCAGTTCCATGGCGACATCCACCGCAACTTCATCGGAGTTCAATCGCAGCGTATTTCCTCGCCCATCATATCCCAAAGGCGGCAAAACTGGAATGATGCCTTCTTTCAGCATCGCCAAAAGAGCCTTATCATCGACACGCTCAATGCGCCCTGTATGATCTAAGTCAACGCCTTCAATGACGCCGGCAGGATGCACAGCAAGGGCATTTGGCACGGCTACACGCAACTCCAAAGCCGTGAGATCAGCGACTAGTTCACTGGTCAACCTCGTGATGGCATCAGCGCTGACATCAAGAGTCACTTGATCCGTGCGCCCCATGCCATTGTCATTACTGAGCGTTACACCACGCGCTGCGGCGAGTTCGCGAATTTGCTGACGCGCGCCGAAGACAATCACCACCTGAATACTCAGGGATTGCAATACCGCGATGTCCTGCAACAAGCTTGGAAAATTCGGCAAACGCATCACGGCACCGTCCAGTGCAATCACGAAAATACGTTCCCTAAACTGGGGGACGTATTGGAGTATGCCTCTGAGGTCTTCGAAATTCATAGAAACGTAAACAAAAGATGAAAAGCCCAAAGACTCAAGCTCCGATTGCAGAAGAAACCTCTTTCTCTCCGCGTGGTGTTTTAAAGAAAAGTGCCACCATTGCTGTAACCAAGGTTCCTAAAGTAATCCTCCAAGGAAAGGCGATGATAAAAGGATCGCCAAAGCCAAAGAGGCTCTGCACTTCTTTCACACTGAAAAATACCACCGCCAAAAATCCGCAGAACATCGCTAGCACATTGCCTAAATCATTCCCGCGCGTTTTGGTAAATAAAGCCACCAAAAAGATACCTAAGATCGACCCAAAGGTATAACCAAGAACACCCAAAACCAAGGGAATGATACGCGTTTCAGGATGCCAGGTAATATACCAAGCCGTAGCCACTCCCACCCCTATGATACAAACGGCAAACATCAATGTACTCCAGCGCAAGACTTTCATCTTGGCAACATCATCGGTATCTGGCGCCATTTTTGGAAGAATGAAATCGCGGGCAAAACTCGTGGATAGCGCATTCAATGCTGTGCTCAACGACCCCATGGCGGTGGCTAAAATCCCTGCGGTCACAAGCCCTCGCAGCCCAGCCGGCATCACATGCAGAATGAAATAAGGAAATACTTCACGAGAGTCATCTTCAGGCAATGCCGCATTGGGATTTTGCTGATAGTAAAGCGAGAGGAGCAGTCCAATGAAAACAAACGAACCCACGATGGGGACATCAGCAAGTCCTGACATGATGGTCGCAAAAGCACTCTGACGACGATTCTTAGCTGTCAACATCCGTTGCACCGTATCTTGATCAATTCCGTGGGTCGCCATCGTGACAAAGGTGGAGGCGATGAAAGCCGCCCACATGGTGTATTCGTGGGTAAGTATATAAACAAAATCAATCGTTCCATTGGGTGCTCCCCAGTCGAAAAATACAGGTGATTGAATATGCGCCGTGATCGCGCCCCATCCTCCGTCGATCTTCCCAATCAAAAATGCCATGGCAAATCCCACCGCGGCTACCAGCACGCCAACCTGAATAAAATCCGTCCAGATTACCGCGCGAATCCCTCCCACTGTCGTGTAAAGCGCCGTGAGTAAACTCACTAAAACCAGAGCGCCGGTGAAGAGCCAAAATTTCTCCATGGGCTCCACCGGACGACCTGAAAACATCTCAAAGGCCAGTACGACAATAATGGCGGAAACATAAAGTCGAGTTCCCATGGCGAGCACTCGAGTGATCATAAAGG
>VFKY01000022.1 GCA_009885275.1 Verrucomicrobiota bacterium
AGCATCCGCATCAAGCCCGATCTTGCGCAATGAGGCCAGTTTCTCTGGCCATAAACCTTTTTCGGCACTCGCTCCATCCTCTTTCTCGCGGAGACGACGCACCTGCAAGGCAACACGTTCCTCTACGAGATTGAGCAATTGAAATGCCGTTGAATAGGCCTGACAAAGGGGGCGATTGGGGCCCGCCTGATCAGGCAGCGCACGACCTGTCCAAGGTAGGCGCTTTGCCAAATCGCCTTCTCCCAGTCTCTCCAGTGCGGCTGAAAAGGCTTTCATGAGAAATGCCAACTCCTCGTCGAGAAGTTGAAAGCCGTGTTCGATCAGTGCTGAGTTTTGCTTAGTTTCCAAGGTCCACTTAACTAAGCACAAGACATGCCGCGCTCATCTAAAATATTGTCGGATACTCTCGGACTATTTGGAGGTGACTAAATCTGGTCCGGAACGAATGACCGGGTTATCCACTCGAACACCCTTCAAGTCTTCAGGAACAAGTCGTCCCTCATCAAAATCACAGAGTGATAGCAGCACAGAGCCTACATCGCCAACAACCATAACCGGTATGCGATCCAATGGCTGAGCATAGGCAAGGATGATCTTGCCGTTGGGCAGTGATGCTTTGTAAGTACGACCATCGAGCACTTCGCGAATAATAACACTGGCCTGAATGCGAACGTCACTCATGGCTTACTTTCCCATTTGATCTTAGCTTCAGCGCTATGAGCACTCGCTTTCAGTATGTCGAGGGCACGTTGCAGAACAACATCACGCATTTGCCCGTCATCGCCCGGCAAGAGTTCTCCTTTACTACGTTTCACGTAATCGTTGAGTTCAGGATTGCTGCCTGCAACAAGCGCCGATTCATTAAAACGATGCCGCACCCGATCTTGAACAAAGGGTTTCATCGTAACACTGTGACTCTGCTCAAAAAACTTCTTTTTATCATCCAACGATCCCTGCATCGCAAAGTCAGGCGTCAGTCCTTTTTTAAATAATGAAGAACTGTCCGGCAGCAGCATTTCTGCACTGGCGTAGCGCAAGAGCGTTTTTTCATCGAGCTTCAATGTTGCATAACGCACCGTTGCACCACGTGTTTTTTCCCCGACAAGAAATGCCTGACCGTGTTGCTTGAGGCAAGCGGCCATAGCTTCTGCGGCATTACTCGTCTCCCGATCAATCAAGATCACAACTGGCCCTTTCCAGAGCGGTGCTTTTTTGGAAATAAACATTTCAGCATTGTCCTGCCCCATTTGTTTGAGTTTGAACATCAACTCCCCTTCCGGAAGAAAGCACTGAAGCATCAACGCCGCTTCTTCAAATGTACCCGTGCCACTGGCTCGTAAATCAAGAACCAATTGCTTTGCACTCTTTTCCACCATGCTCCGGAGAGCTTTCTCAAATATCATAGCCTCACCTTCTGCATAGGTTTCAGGACGAAGATAAGCGATATCAGGCGCTAGAAACTCAGACTGCACATAGGGCTTTACTGGAACCATCTTTCCGTCTAGCGCCTCCAGTGAAGCGCCGAAATCCAAGCGCGCCAACAAGCCCTGCAAAGCGGCACGATTAAGCTCCTCAAAGGTTAAGTCATCACGACGGATGTAATCACGACGCAAGATTTGAAAGGCTGATTGTATGCTGTTTTGAGGCAACGTATTGATCAATGTCTCATCACCTGCCTGCAAAGAGCCGAAGGCAGATAGGAGTCCAAAAATCAGAAGGTGTTTCATGATGAAATATTTATAGCCAGACCTCAGCCGTTTCCAAGCCTTATGATGATGCTATTTTATGATTCTATTCCGCCATCGATGCAAGTACTTACGATCTCTATCAGAGACTGGTGAAATCATCTCGAATGCTCCTACATTAATCTTTTGACGTCGGCAATGATTCAAGATATTCCCGACAAGCTCCTGTTAGCCAGACTCTACCGAAGCTATCAATACGCTTGGGGGCAAGAACATTCGATCTAACGATGAGATAAGTAAAGCCTGCAAAAACTAGAAGCACGCCCACAGCGCCAACTTCAAGCTTTTGAGCGGAGAGCCCCACAGCAATTACTGCACCGCTAAAGAATATTCCAGCCAATGCAGAGCGAATATCAATCTCACGTCTTTTACGGTGCTTTTGGCAAAGCCCTACCTCTATTATCGCACGTTTCGTCACAAGCGGTATAACGATCAAATGAGGCAGGATACCCAGTAAAAAGAAAATGTAATACACCCAATGATGCCACGACAATTTGAGCGTGAATTTATCCTCCGTGATGACGGAGCATTTTACTTTACCACATAGGCAACACGTCGTTGTATTTTTTGAACCCATAAAATGAGAGTGTGGAAGCGCTCAAAAAAATGCAAAGTTCTTCTTTAAGACAAAAGGGGGCCGCGTAATGAAACATTTTCTGGGGTTTTCATCTGTGTATTCTTACTGCTTAGCAGATCGGCGTAAAAACTCAATTCTCTTGATCCAACGATGGAGTGTATCTGCATATTCGCCTCTCAAGGGTATAGCCATAAAGGCTCAGCATCATACTCAAAGATGCTACGCTTAACCATATTATGTTGCAAAACGCGTACCGATCTTTTTTACTGAACAACCAAAGCCTTCCTTCTCCAGCCGTGATTCTCAAGACCGTTCAACGTCTGGGGGAAGCATGGCAGGGGAAGTGCGCTTTCTTCTAAACCCCCAATGATCACCAAACTATCTCCATCCTCCAACACGCCCAGCCACTAAAGTTTCCATGCCTAAGTCAACAGCCCTCGCCCTGCCAGATCCCGCCGTCTTCATCGTCACCCTGCGCCAACATCGTGTCATCCTCGATTCCGATCTGGCCGCGCTCTACGGCGTCACCACCAAGCGGTTCAATGAAGCCGTCAAACGCAACGCCGAACGCTTCCCGGAGGATTTCAGATTCCAGCTCACCATGGAGGAGTTCGATGCTTTGAGGTCGCAAAATGCGACCTCAAACACCAGCCGCGGCGGTCGCCGTTACGCCCCCTTCGCTTTCACCGAACACGGCGCCCTCATGGCCGCCAACGTTCTCAACAGCCCGCGTGCCGTTCTAACCAGCATCGCCATCGTCCGCGCCTTCCTGCGCCTGCGCGGCCTCGCCCTCTCCGTCGAGGAACTCGCCCGCAAGGTCGGGGCTCTCGAAAGTCGCTACGACGATCAATTCAAAATCGTCTTCGACGCCATCCGCCAGTTGCTCACCCCTCCCGTGAAACCACGTCGGGAGATCGGGTTCCACTCCAAAGCATAGCAACCACCCTGTGCAGTAATCTTTATTGCCGGCTTTGTCGCCGGGAGGAATGACGGCCAGACACTCCGGGGGATGGCTATAACCACAGACAATAGGATGTAATCCCAAGCGCCGTTCTTGGCATCACGATGCATTGCGTCTC
>VFKY01000108.1 GCA_009885275.1 Verrucomicrobiota bacterium
ACCTTGTCGGTACGTTCCCAAGTCAGATCCTTATCGTCTTTGCCGAAGTGGCCATAGTTGGTGGTCTTGCTGTAGATGGGGCGGAGCAGATTGAGCTGCTTGACGATGTCGGCAGGCTTGAAGGAGAAGACCTTACTGACCGCCTTAAGAATAGCGGCATCGCTCACGGTGCCGGTGCCAAAGGTATCGACATGGACGCTGACTGGCTGAGGATGGCCGATAGCATAGGCAAACTGGATCTCGCATTTTGCAGCGAGTCCGGCTGCGACGATATTTTTTGCAACCCAGCGGCCCATGTAGGCAGCACTGCGATCTACTTTACTTGGATCCTTGCCTGAAAAGGCACCGCCGCCGTGACGGCCCATGCCGCCGTAGGTATCGACGATAATCTTACGACCGGTGAGGCCGGTGTCACCCTGAGGTCCGCCGACAACGAAGTTGCCGGTGGGGTTGATGAGATACTCGGTGTCCTTGGTAAGCATGTTCTTCGGAAGCACCTTCTTGATAATTTTCTCGATGCAGAATTTTTCGATCTCGGCGTGGTCGACTCCAGCGGCATGTTGAGTGGAGATGACCACGTTGACGATGCGGGTAGGTTTGCCATCAACATATTCGACCGAAACCTGACTTTTAGCATCAGGGCGGAGCCACTTGGCGACTTTGCCAGCTTTACGGACGGCGGTGAGTTCACGTCCGAGACGGTGCGCAAACATGATGGGCGCAGGCATAAGCTCGGGAGTTTCGTTGCAAGCATAACCAAACATCAAGCCCTGATCTCCGGCGCCTTGTTCCGCCGTCTTTTTGCCTTTGGCTTTCTTGGCATCCACGCCTTGAGCGATGTCGGGAGATTGCGCAGTGATGATGTTCGTTACGAAAATTTTATCAGCATGGAAAACATCGTCATCATTGACGTATCCGATCTCACGAACGGCATCGCGAACGATCTGGACGTAGTCGAGTTTGGCCTTGGTGGTGATTTCACCGCCCACGATGACAATGTTGCTTTTGACATAGGTCTCACAGGCCACGCGGCTGTTTTTGTCTTGGGCAAGACAGGCGTCGAGCACTGCATCAGAGATGGTGTCAGCAACTTTGTCAGGATGACCTTCGCCGACGGATTCAGAGGAGAAAATATAGGAGCTTGGCATATTTGGTAACTAATAAGGTTTATATAGACGAATCGTGATGCGTTGATATGTTACATTCAAGTCCCGTGTCGTCAATTCTCAAATCACTCTCTCTTCTCTCTGATGCCACCCGTGTGCGCATCCTTGCTCTTTTGCGTCAGGAAGAATTGTCGGTAGCTGAGATGCAGGAGATACTTGCCCTCGGGCAAAGCAATATCAGTGCCCAGCTCTCGAAACTTAAAGAAGCGGGACTTGTTGCGGATCGGCGTTCTGGTAAGAACCGATTATACCGTCTGCAACCACCGAACGTGAAGGAGCGCGAGACGCATGAGCATCTATTGGCGTTGCTCGACGCTGCGACACAGGAGATTCGAGAATCCAAGCGTGACATCACGGCGCTGAAGCTCATTCGTACGAAGCGCGCGGACACAGCGCGAAGTTATTTTGATGCCATGGCCGGAAAGTTCGGCAAGCAATACATCCCTGGGCGGTCATGGAAAGCACTGGGCGAAACCCTGTTTCATCTCATGCCACCGCTTGTCGTCGCAGATCTCGGCGCTGGTGAAGGGACACTTTCGCAGTTGCTCGCAAGCCATTGCAAACAAGTCATCGCGGTGGACAACTCCGAGAAGATGGTGGCGTATGGCGTCAAACTCGCGAAACAGCATGGCTTTAACAATCTCGACTATCGCCATGGCGACATCGAAGCTCCGCCCATCAAGGCGAGCACAGTGGATGTGGCATTTTTTAGTCAGGCCTTGCATCATGCCTTAAGTCCCGAGAAAGCGGTGGCTGCCGCGCATCGCATCCTCAAGTCCGGTGGTCGCGTCATCATCCTTGATTTGTTGAAGCACAACTTTGAAAAAGCTAGAGCGCTGTATGCGGATGTGTGGCTTGGTTTCTCCGAAGTGGAACTGCATGAATTGCTCGAAGATGCTGGATTCAAGGACATTGAAATCCGTGTCGTGGATCGCGAGGGGCGTAGTCCCTTTTTTCAAACCATTCTAGCTGTGGGCGTGAAGGATTGACGTTGTTTTGGGGAAACTCTAGTCTTCGTAATATTTAAAAATACACATATGGACTATCATATTGCACGCAACGGACAGCAGCTTGGCGTTTTTTCTGAAACGCAGATTCAAGAAAATCTTAGTAACGGAACTTGTCAGACAACAGATTTGGCTTGGTGTGAGGGCATGACGGATTGGAAGCCGTTGTCAGAATTGTTTCCGGCAGGAGTGCCTGCAACCCCACCGCCAGTTCCGCCGCAGTTCGCAGTTCCCGTCGCATTCGCAGGCCAACCCAAAGCATCAGGCTTAGCCATCGCATCACTCGTCTGTGGGATTCTTACATTTCTGACTTGTATCATTACAGGTATTCCAGCCATCATTTGTGGTCATCTCTCGCTTTCAAAAATTAAAAATGCAGGTGGCGCCATCAGCGGTAAAGGCATGGCCATCGCTGGATTGATCATGGGGTATTTTAGTCTTGTCTTTGGTATTTTTTACATCGCAATTCTCGCAGGCATAGCCGTGCCAACTTTTGCCAAGATTCGAGAAAAGGGCATGCAGACACAGTCAGTCAATAACGCAAAACAGATCGTCATCGCATGCAGGCAATATGCGGAAGATCATGAAGGTAAATATCCAGATAATCTCGATGAGCTTGTGAAAGATGAACTTATCAATGATGACAAGATTTTTCATGATCCGTTGCTCGACGATGACTCGCAAATTGGGTATGAATACTTTGGCGCGG
>VFKY01000222.1 GCA_009885275.1 Verrucomicrobiota bacterium
GCCACGGCACGAAAGTCGCACCTGAGTTGTAGTTTATCCCGCAAACCCGTCAGTAAGTGCTGGTGACTCGATCGCCGTCTGTTTTCTGTCGGTACCAAAGTCTTTCGTGTCGCTGGCCACTGGCCGCATAGGTGTAATTCACACCCTTGTTTTTGGCATCGCGTTTCGTCATCTTTTACAAAAAAATAGACAAAATGTTTTAGCACTGACTCTCGAATAAGTTGCGCCATAGCCTTTCAATAGGCTGCGATGCGAGGAACGACCCCAAGCACCACAGACCATGGGGTGTATCCCCCATAGTAACCAAGGAGAGTCTAACCTAGATTCTCACCATGAAAACGCTATTTTATCTATCCCCATGTACACGGGGCTGTTTGCTCATTCTAGTTTTCACCACCTTGTCCGCATCCAACGCCCGGTGCGGATTGCCGTTCAAGCGCATCTTTGGATCGATCAAGGAACGTGTCGTTCATGTGGTACGCAAAATTGGTTCTGAAAACGATCATTATACTTCCAAATCGAATCAACAGGCTCCCCATGAGAGAGAGCTCGAATACGGGGCGCCGCCTTCGTCGCAATCACCTCTCCGGCAATCATCCAACCCCAATGACTCAGGCAGGAATGGATCAGAGATTATTTATTCGGCTCCTGCAGGGGAACCTTCCATCGTTCTCCGCAATCCTCAATCATCCACCACCGGCACTGCCGTGGTCACCGCGAACGAACAATCTCAGCGAGTGGACTCCAGCAAATTGTCACCTCTGCAGGAACTACCGGTGAACAGTCTATCCGATTCTCAAGCATCCCCTTCGAATGCGGTCGATCAGGGCTCGAAGAGTCCGGCTGGAACTCAGGCGTCTCCCGCCACCACGCCAATCAGCTATGCCAGATCTATCGCGGGGCACCCCGGTTTCGTCTATCCTCCGGGAGTGAAGGCGGAACTTAAAAACATGCTTGATGTCAGAGGCTGCGCCAGTGGTGAAAAAATGCGTGATCCCCGCACCGGCAGCGTCTTCCTCCTGCCTTGAATACCGCTCACCCATTAAGGGTCAGTCCTCGCATTGCAACACATAACATAGCTCCTCATACCTTTGCCTCTCCTCTTTCAAGCTTAGCACACGGCGCGTGATTCGCGAAATGCCGCGCTCATGCCCCATGCCCAA
>VFKY01000297.1 GCA_009885275.1 Verrucomicrobiota bacterium
AAGACCGGTCAGCGCTTCATAAACGGCTCCGGAGTCGGGCACGAAGCCGAGAAGACGTTTCGCGGCAATGGGATCAGCGACCACATCCACACCACAGATCAACGCTGTTCCGGCATCAGGTTTCAACATGCCCGTAAGCATCTTGAGCGTAGTGGTTTTCCCCGCACCGTTGGGCCCTAGTAGGCCAACGATCATGCCCGATGGCACATCTAGCGTGAGTCCGTCCACGGCTTTTTGTGTGCCGTAGTATTTGGTGAGGCCCTGAATGGAAATCATGGAATGAGCAGTCTAGGGAGTCCCTGATGCAAGCGTCAATACCCCATCATGGATTATCTATTCTTTTGACGTGATTTTTTCTACCACCTCTTTACACTCGCCGCTCAGAAATTCTCAATTTAAATCAAACTCAGACAATATGGCTCATACCTATCCAAAATTACACAATGCCATGTGGCCCGGCCTCGTTGGCAAGGGCGACGGACCTGATCAAGAACCACCGATCAGTCTTGAACGCATGCTCGAACTCACTGCTCAAGCAGAGGTGAACGGACAAAAATTCGAGGGAGTAGACTACTTCCTCTTTCATCCGCATACAAATCCTGAGGCGAGTGAAGATGAGCTAAAGGGCATTGCTGACCTTATTGCCAGCAAGGGCTTCAGTGTAGGATCTCTTGTGGCTCCAGTTTGGCAGGGCACTGTTGGGGACTCCGCGATGGGAGACGATGTCGCGCAAGAAAAGTTCCTAAGTGCGGTGAAGATGGCCTGTCGTATTGCGGGTATTTTTAACAAGCACGGCGTGCGTAAGGGGGGAGTCATTCGCGTTGATTCCGCTGAGTTCGGTATTGCAAAATGGCGTGAGAACCCCAAGGCAAACACCTCACGTATTGCGGACACTTTCAAGAAAGCGGCAAAAATTGCAGCCGATCATGGGGAACGTCTTGCCGCAGAAGGTGAAATCTGTTGGGCTGGCATGCACTCTTGGAAGGATATGCTGGATGTATTGGAAGAAGTAGGGATGCCGGAGTCATTTGGCTTTCAAGCGGATCTGGCCCATACATACCTATATCTTTTAGGCTACAATGCCCCTGAGCATGGTCTTCTTAAAGATGGTTACAGCGATGCTGAGTTCTGGGCTGCTTACGAACAAATGACGGACAAGCTGCGTCCATGGACCATTGATTTCCATGTCGCTCAGAATGACGGCACGGTTCATGGAGCAGGCGCTCATGACAAAACAGGCAAGCATTGTCAAGCTGACGATCCGAATGGTAAGCTCGACATCACCAAGTGCGCTGGCTATTGGCTCAAAGACGCTGCCAGCCGTGGCATCCAGCACATTTGCTGGGATGGTTGCATGTTCCCTAACGCCGTGTTGGAGAAGCCTGAAACCTGGAACACCATCCTTGCCTCCATGATCAAGGTGCGCGATGCGCATGGTTGGTAATAGAGTTCTCTAGCGAGGAAGGTATACTTTCCTCAATCAAAAAGCCTCATCGCCATGTGCGATGAGGCTTTTTTATGCAATCGATTGATCACTGCACTGTTGTTAAAATGGAGAACTAAGAACCTGCGGGCTTTTTAGGTTCACCAGTGTTAGCGGTCTGTGGTTGGTGGCCGGATAGTTCAATGAGGTCAGTTAAAATGTTCAGCGTTTCTAACTTCACGGGTTCAATGCCGTAGGGGAATTGATTGCTGAGTTCAGCGCTTGTGTCATCATCATCTGAACTCACTGCGGCGGTTCTCATGCCGGAAGTTTGTTCCTTAGTAAAGGTGGATTCTTTAACCAACTGCGGTGAGTCAACATTGTCGAGTGTGAGTCGAAATTGGGTGTAGCCTTCCTTACTTAGTTCTGCGGTTTGTTTTACTCGATTTTTACGCTCATCCTTGCGTGCATCGAATCGAACTTTATTATCATCGATCTCCTTTTGACGTTCCTTTTCATTGAGGCTGACTGTATTCTTGTCGATGCGTTCTTTGAAGCGCTTTGTATCCTCTAGGATGTATTGGAATTCAGGATTGGTTTCCATACGGCTTTTGACGCGTGAGCTCAACTCGCTTAATGGGAGAGGGGTTACGGTCGCATAAGTGAAGGTACGTGGAGGAATAGTGTCATAGGGGAGGGCGTTGGGTAACGCGTCTTCACCAATCTCCATAACATCGCGAACAGAAGGTAAAATGATTTCAGGAACGACGCCCTTAAGTTGAGTGGAGCCACCAGCGATTCGGTAGAATTTTTGAATGGTTACCTTGAGTGCCCCAGCACGTGATTTGTCACTGAAGAAGGGCATGTAGCGTTCTACGGGCAAAATGGTCTGTACAGTACCCTTACCGAAGGTGGATTTTTCGCCAACGATGATAGCGCGACGATAATCCTGAAGGGCTGCAGCAAAAATTTCACTGGCTGACGCACTGGCTTTATCAGTAAGAACAATGAGGGGGCCTTCATATACCGCACGTTCATTTTCACAATCGCGCCACGTGATATTATCTTTCCAGTCCTTCGCTTGCACAACGGGACCCTTAGGGACAAAGAGACCGGTGAGCTTGATGGCTTCTTCAAGTGAACCGCCGCCATCACTCCGGAGATCGATCACGAGCCCTTCAATTTTTTCGGCCATCAGTCTTTTGAGTAAGCGGGCGACATCGGCAGTACAGCTTACTTTTCCATCTTCCATATCTGCGTAGAAAGAAGGCAGGGTAATCCAGCCTAGCTTGCTGCTTTTTCCGTTTACGGGTGGTGTAAGAAGCAATTCAGCGTTGGCGAGCTTTTCCTTCAAGTCCACATTGCCACGCACAATGGAAATAATCTTAATTTCTGAAGGATCATCAGCTGAGGCGGGATTTACTTTCATACGTACGACGCTTCCGGCTTTGCCGCGGATCATCTCGACAATTTTTTGGAGCTTCATGTATTTGGTATCAACCCAATCACTATCACTGCCACTGCCTTCACCCTGACTGACGGACAAAATCTTGTCTCCCACCTTAAGTTCACTTTGTTTGTCAGCGGGGCCACCAACGACAATTCCCTGAATTTCAGCAACATTATCTTTGGTGCTGAGAAGGGCGCCAATACCTACGAGAGAATGATTCATTTGAATCTTGAAATTATCCGACTCTTGCTGACTCATGTATTCCGTATGAGGGTCGTAAGTCGTAGCAAGACAGGATAGGAAGTAATTCACGATATCCTCCTGATCGTTCTCAGCTAATTGCTCCAAAAGACGTTCATAACGTTTTGAAACCCGTTTTTCCGGTGGGTCTTCCGCTTCTTCAGGCTTAGCAGGTTTTACGGCAACTTTGGCCTCAATTTTCTCATCAGGCTTTGCGGCGGCATCAGTTTTTGGAGCATCTGGTTTTACTTCAGAAGCTTTTTTGGCTTTTGCTTCCGCCTTCTTTTTCTGAGATTCGGCACGCGCCTTGTCTGAGAGGTATTCTGCTAGTAGATCACCTTCGATAAGATCACTCCACAGCTTGTCTGCGGCCGCTTCATCTTTAGGCCAAGGGGCTTTTTCCCGTTTGATATCTAGGCTTCGAGTAGAATCAAAGGTGAATTTTTTTGTCTCCAGTGTTTTCTTGGCAAAAGCGACGTGTTGTTTTACCCGTTCTTCATATTTGTAATAGATATCAAGTGCCGGACTGATGTTCCTAGTGAGCACATGCTCGTCTAGACTGGTTTCGTATTCGGCCTTAAATTTATCCACATCTTGTTGAGTGAAGTAAATGTGGCTGTAATCCAGAAAGTTCAGGTAACTATCGAGCAGCTTTTTGGAAACTTTATCATCAAACTCCTGTCGCGCGTAATGCTGGTTTTGAAGCATGTAAGCCACATGCATGGCGACCTGACCGAAGTTGGTTTCAGCAGGTGATGGGGTGGCTGCCGTCAGTGATAATAGTATCGCAGCAGAGAGGAATCGCGATGTAGCCTTGCGCATATGCTTAGAGTAGTTGAAATATAAACGAATCTCAGATTCAAATCGTTCGTAGATTCTCGCTTTTTTGCATTTAAATGTCCAACGCTTTCCCGCTCAAATGGCCTCTATATCTCAAATTTCATGTTATACAGGCGGAATTGCCGAAACGAATGGCTACTTGGTGGAGACAACAGAGGGTAATTTCGTGGTAGATGCACCGGAAGGCATGGCTGACTGGCTTCGCAATAATGGCAAAAAAGTGTCTGCGGTTCTGCTGACTCACCAGCACTTTGATCACGTCCTGGATGCTGCTGCTATTCAAAAGGAGCATGGTGCTAAAATTTATGCGCACTCACCCTTTTCACGTGAGCTGACTCTCGAGTTCCTCATGGGCTTTGTCAGCGGAACAAGTTTTCAAGTTCAGGAGTTTCAGGTAGATGAACTGCTTGCTGGCAAAGACACACTTGAGCTGATGGGGTTGACCTGGCAAACCGCATCTATTCCAGGACACTCCGTCGATAGTATTGCATTTTATCAAACAGGGAAAAATCTCCTATTCGGCGGTGATGTTCTATTTCAAGGAAGCATTGGACGCACTGACTTCCCTAATGGCAGTCAAACTCTCTTGCTGCAAGGGATTGCGCGACACATGATGACTCTTCCCGATGAAACACATGTCTTGTCGGGGCATGGTCCCGCTACCACGATAGGAAACGAGCGTCTCAATAACGCGTATCTGGAAGGCTAAAGTTACTAAACTCCCGCCAGAGTGGGGGGCACTTGTTCTTGATTGCGGGCGCCCGTCTTCCCGTAATCGATTTCCACAGGCAGGGTCGCAATGTTACTGATGGCGTCAAAGAGGTTTTGAAATTTTTGCTTCATATCGCCTATGAGACAATCCGTGAGGTTGCCTCTGACTTCTGGATTGGATTTAATCAGCTTACCGAAGCTGAAATTATCATCGTAAAATGCATAGACGATTTTACGCATGGTCTCGATATGGCTGCATAATTCGGTGCCATATGCATCGAACTGATCTGCCGTGAAAACGCCTTTTTTTAAGGCTTGATCGACTGCTTCGGCCACCATTTCACCGCTTTTCAAAGCGAGAAAAACACCACTGGAGAAGACGGGGTCAAGAAACGCAAAAGCATCACCAGCCAGCACAATGCCATCTGCAGCACAGTGTTTGGAGCGATAGGAGAACTCACCCGTCACCCAATATTCACCTAGGGATTCACCAATGCTGAGATGGTCCTGAATCCAAGCATTGTTTTGGATCTCACGGTTGAAGATCGTCCCGATGTCTCGGGTGTCGCGGTAAAGATAATCACGCTCGGCAACGATGCCGACACTGACGATGTCATTCGTGAGTGGAATATACCAGAACCAGCCTTTCCCTGGAAGGTAAGCGACGGTCGTCGAGCCGGCATCAAGCCCGGTGTCACGCTTTGCGCCTTTCCAATAGGTCCAAACAGCGATCTTGTTGAGCTCAGGGTCGCGCATTTTCCATTGATTTTTTGATAGCCAGAAGGAATCCCGCCCTGTGCAATCGACTGTGATCGGGGCATGAAAGCATGCTTCATCTCCTTCCGCATTTTCCGCACAGACTCCAATTACACCGCCGGTTTCATCGTGCAGCGTGCGCAGAACTTTGGTCTCATCTATGGCAACGACGCCCTTACTGATGGCATTTTTCCAGAGCATTTCATCAAAACGGGAGCGCTCTACCTGCCATGAATAAGAGGAAGGATGATCGTTGTGCTGGAAGAAATAGAAGGGCCGTGATTGTTGTCCGTCTTGATTAACAAATTGCACGCTGAGTTTTTGTACAAACCCGAGACGTTGCATTTCTGGCAGCACTCCCAAACGTTCCAGTGAGTACCAACAAAATGGCATCAACGATTCTCCAATGTGGTAGCGTGGGACTTTGCTTTTTTCTAATAGCAGAACACGATGCCCCTTCTCCGTGAGCAAGGTTGCAGTGGCACAGCCTGCGGGACCGCCGCCGATGACGATAGTGTCGTAATGATTCGATGACATAGGATTCAACGTAAATACGCCTCTGATAGCGGTCTCGCGCTAATTTGCTTTGGGTAACACTTCAACGACTTCGGCCAGTGGTGCCCCATTGCTGTGTCGGAGTTCGTTGCAGCGACCATAAAGTATTTGGCCTTCACTGGCTCCGAGAAGGTTCGCGAGACGGTGATCAATCTCAATGCGAAAATACCCACTAGGATGGCTGGTGTGAGCGACGGAATGGTCCATTAGCAGCCCGCCCAATGGCTTTTTACATTCAAGAATGTCCAGACGCGCTTGTTCGCTAAAGCCTTCCAAATGAATGCCGATAGCTCCAAACTCAATAGGGCTCTCATCCGTTTTTTTCTTCAAGACGGAAGCCCGAACCAGATAGTTTCCAAGTTGGGATTTGGCGTGAACATCCAGAATGATCTCACATCCGTGATGTTCTGCCAGACGCGGAGTCATATCACTTTCGTGAACCAATAAGACGCGCTCTGTGTCTGGCATCTCTTCCGCTTGAATGAAGGTTACTTTAGGGCTCTCACTGGCGAGACCATAAAAGAAACGAAGCGGTGCGAGAATGTCGGTTCTCGTTGTTTCTTGTTCAATAGTGGGTGGCATGACGGAAGTAAGGGTTGATTATCTTTCGCAGTGAGATGCTGACTAGGTGTATCTGGCTGAGCGGTGGTGAGGCATGAAAAACTCATGAAGCAATCGGTCGATCTGAAGCAGCCCTTCGCGTGTGAGTTTAATTTCATCATTCCCGAGCGAGGCAAAGCCCTCATCACGCATCCAACCAAGCTGTGAGGCAAAGCGAGTCATGACATCCTCACCGAACTTATTTTTATAATAGGAAGGCTTCACGCTGCCCAGTTTCATTTTGAGAATGAACTCGCGGACAAATCGCTCATCAGGGCTCGTGGCGTATGCCCGAAAGATAGCGCTCTCCCCGCGTTCTATGGTTTCAATATAAGGCACAATGTCTGCCTGATTTTGCAGATGAATGCCGCCGAGATGTCCGAAGGAGGCAACCCCAATGGGGAGCAAATCTGCCCCATCCCACAAGGCGTCACGATAGACGAACTTGATCTTGTTCGGGTCTTTGACCACGGTATAGGCACTGGTCACGGTGTAGCCCACTTTTTCAAATTCATCGAAAGCGTAACTCACCCATTCACGCTTGGTTTCCCAGTCGGCAACAGGGGCGGTCTCTTTGCCTTCTGTCTGCATTTGTTTGTAAATGCCGGTGTTGTAGGGCACTTCCATTTGATAAATGGTCACGCAGTCAGGCTGCATGGTGATGGCCTTTGCAACAGCGGCTCTCCACAACTCCGTGGTGTCGTTCATCATCCCGGCGATGAGGTCAATATTGATGTGTTCAAAACCAAGACCGCGGGCAAAATTATACGCCCGAGCCACTTCGCCACTGCGGTGAGCCCGACCATTGGATTCTAGAATATGGTCATCGAAATGCTCGACACCAAGGCTCAAACGGGTGACTCCGATTTCGCGAAGTGCTTCGAGTTTTTTCTCGTTGAGAGTGCCTGGTTCCGCTTCAAAGGCGACCTCTTCCGCTTCATCCCATGGCATGAGTTCTTTCATGCGATTGGTCAGCTCTTGAAGCTGTGGCACACTAAGATAAGAGGGGGTGCCACCGCCAAAGTAAACGAACTTAGGCTTTCTTCCCGCGAGGTAGGGGCGTTTGGCATAGCGCTCAAACTCCGTAGTTGCGGCATGGATATAGGCGCGAATTTCACTGGCGTTCTTGTCGGTATAAACGCGGAAGTAGCAGAAGTGACAGCGTTTCCGGCAGAAAGGTATATGCATGTAAACCCCTAGCGGGATGTCATGCGGCGCTGGTGAATCGAGTAATTTCTCTACGGCGAATACCTGTTCCTTTTGCCAGAAAGAAAAAGGGGGATAGTTCGCAACAAAGTAATTTCCGGCTTCCGTAACGTGCTTCTTGGCAATCTTTGCGTCTGTAGAGGGAGTATCTGTAACGGTGGACATGGATGATGAAGGGGGATGGGCTGACAGATATGTGGAATGGACTTCGGTTATATTACTTATTTTGCGGGTGCTGGGATATTACTTTTTCCATTCTTAAAACAGTAAACACTTCCGTCATCAGCGCCGATGAGGATAAAGTCTCCAGCCACTGCAGGGGCGGATTTGACAGGGGCGCCTATCTCATAACGCCATTTTTCCTCACCTTTGGACAGATCAATTGCATAAAAATAGCCATCATTACTGCCGAAAATGACATGGGCGTTGGCGCAGATGATGGGGGAGCTGTCAACGTCACCCTTGGTACGGAATTGCCATTTCGCTTCGCCTTTACTGCGATCAAGCCCATGCACACGCTTATCTCTTCCGCCTGCGATGACCCACTGATCATTCACGGCTGGGGCGGCATAATAGGGGAATTCGCGTTCTCCGTACTCCCAAAGTCTTGCTCCATCGCCAAAGGAAAAGGCCGCGACACGATTCCCGTAATGGGCCACGTAGGCAACACCCTTATCGGTCACCACATTGTTTCCCATGTAGGCTCCTACTTCGATCTTTTTCGTTTCCTTACCTGTGGCCATGTCCAACACATAGAGCGTGCCGTCGCATCCACCGAAGATGACTTGGTTTTCATAAATTGCCGCTGCCCCATTGATGTAATTAGTTGTTTCATAGTCCCATAGTTTTACCCCTGTGACTGCATCGAGACAGTAAAGCTTGTTGTCGTAACTGCCGATCAGGACGCGCAATTTGCCATCAGGTGCGGTCCAGATGTTCACGCCCCCATGAATTTCCCCTTGGGTCTCGAATTTCCATACTTCCTTGCCAGTGGAGGCATCGAAGGCATAAACAAAAGCATCCCCGCATCCCACGATGATCAGGTCGCCCGCAAATCCGGCATTCCCTTCAAAGAAGCTCTTCTTTTCGACTTTCCATATTTCCTTGCCCGTGATCAGGTCAAGACAAGCAAAATTGCCAGTTTGCGATCCCACATAGATTTTACCAGCACGCACGACGGGAGTGGCAATAACGCCTTCACGTTTGGTTTTGTTGCCAAGCTCTGTTGACCAAGCCAACTCCAGAGGGAAGTTCAGAGCGGTGGATGAAAGACCAGTCATTGCCGCATTGCCACGAGCGAAAGTCCAATCTTGGGTCGGCGATACCTGTGCGTCACATAGAACAGGTGAGAGGGCTAGTATAAAAGATAGAAAACAGGGGTGATTCATGAGTGTTTGGCTTGCGGAGACGATATTTGTTTCATTGAAAACTTGGTGTCATCGTTACTTTATGGTTTGATGGAAACGAAACATAATCTCATCCTGTTTCACTGACACCGCATGAAAGACGAATCGCAACCCCCAATCATTCCTCGTGAATTCCATTCTGAATACGAAGATCGCGCGTTTCAGAACTGCTCGCGCTGTGGGGAAGCGTTGAATGTTTTTGACAACTACCAGATCAATAAAGCCTTCCGCAATGGCGAGTGCGTCTTCGAATATGCTTTCTGTGCACCGTGTCGCGATGCCATGATGGATGAGTTCTCAGAAGAGTCCAAAAAGAATTTGATGGAGCATCAACAGACTCATTTGCGTGAAACGCATGGCATCGGCGAATGCGCATTCTGTGGTCAATCACAAGCGGAAACCCCCATGAAAGACTTTGTGATTACGGCGCTTTGCCGGAGTGATCGCATGTTGGACAGCCTCATGATTTGTGAATCCTGTCAGATGAGTGCCCATGAATTACTCAGTGAAAAAACCCGCGATGTCCGCCGCCGTTTCTTTGAGGAACTGCCCGGAGTACCTCCTGACTGGGAAGTGTGGGATCATGAAGAAAAAGAAAAGACGCTTACGACTGCCAGTCCGAATCAGGGGCCGTCAACCACGGTGATCCCGCAGGTTACGCATCAGTTGCAGACCGAAGTGAAAGTGGAAGTGGCCACCGAGAAATTACTGAAAAAGACCGTGAAACATCATGGCGCCTTTCTGGATTGCGGTCTTGAGCTGATCTGGATAGGTCGGTGAGACGGTGAGTCGGTGTGTGTCGACAGAGATGTGCGCCACCGTCTTCCGTTGCCTGGGCATTATTAAAGCACCGTAGGTGCGACATCTTTGTAGAAAACGAGAGTGTTGAAATATGAGCCCCGTAGGGTGCGACATACTGAGTCATTCCCTACCTGATTAAAAAGCCTCCATCCGATCCCATCCAATCTTGTCGAGATACCACGCCAGTATAGGCGGTCCGTAGAAGAGCCAGATCATGGCACCCCCAGCGAGATAAGGGCCGAATGGAATCTTTGCGGTCCATTCAGTCTTGCCAAAAATACGTGGCACGATGGCGAAGAGGCTGGCCAGAAGCGATGCGGCGAAAACGGTAAAAATGATCGCCTTCCAACCGAGAAAGCTGCCGATCATGGCTAACAATAACACGTCACCAAATCCCATGGCTTCACGGGGAATCACGATCTCAGTCGCTTTGCCTTTAAGGGTTGTGACATCTTCCAATTTAAAGGATTGTTCAGCACCTTCCAACGGCATCACTTTCATGGTTTCCATTTTAATTTCCGTCTTGGACTGATTGAAAACACTCTGGTTCACCGTGATCTCCGTGCCCTGAATAATAAGGCGATCACTGGGGCGAGTGAAGATGTCATCCCACGAAAGTGCATCTCCGGCGACTTTGAGAAGAGGTGGTTCATCTTCATTCGTCTGTGTGATGCTCCAGTCTTCGGGCTGTTCAAAGCGATGGCGCAATCGACCAAATGCTAGTTTACCAAGTTCCACCACCGTCCAGAGTAAACCAAGTCCAAAGCAAGCGCTGACAAAGGAAAATACAATGCCGAGCCCACGATCTTTTTCCCCCATGATTTCAGGGGCGATATAGCTTCCGAGTAGTCCCACAAACAATCCACCCAGAGTGATTTGATGGGGGAGGATGTAGTGATCAATATCAATGTAGGTGCCAGCAATCAATAAAGCGGTGAAAATCCAATAGATCAGCACCACGCTTCCCCAGTCGCTGACATGAAAGAGAGAGCCGGAGAATTTTAAAAACACGACATAAAAAAGACCCGCCGTAAGCAGTTCGACGAAGAAATAACGGAAGGGAATATTACCCTTGCAGTAGGCGCATTTACCTCGCAGCGAGAGCCAACTCAGGAGAGGGATGTTGTGATACCAAGCGATCTGATGCTTGCACTTAGGACAGAAGGAGCGCTTGGGATTGCTCACTGACATGTTGAGTGGCAAGCGATAAATCACGACATTTAAGAACGACCCAATTCCCGCACCGAGCAGAAGGATCATGATGTGTAAAATGACTTCGAGGATCAAAAAGGGATTCATGAATTAATTTGAGAAGTGTAAACAAATGCGGCGGTGTGA
This sequence comes from Verrucomicrobiota bacterium, assembly GCA_009885275.1. Classification (GTDB taxonomy): domain Bacteria; phylum Verrucomicrobiota; class Verrucomicrobiia; order Verrucomicrobiales; family Verrucomicrobiaceae; genus Verrucomicrobium. The sequence continues at coordinate 11,327 of VFKY01000297.1, forward strand.
AAAGGAGAAGTGCAGAATACCTTTATCTTTGACAACACTTGCCAAAGACTGACTGCCCGACAAGTTCCATATCGTGCGTATTTTCTCCAAGACCATCTTGGCTATTCCATTTTTCTTTCTTAGCGCCTGCGCTTCATCGCAACGGATGTCCCATGACGTTATTCAACGGGCTGCAACCCATGATCTCATTGAGGTGAGCAGTGTCTGCCCTGATATCACCATCGAACTTCGATACATGACTGCGAAGAATGTCGCCTACACAAAGGTGTATCCGAAAGACATGCCCTGCCTTCTTTATCGTAGCACGATGGGGAAATTGCAGAGAGCTCAGGCGATATTTAAAGAGAGTGGGTACCGCTTAAAAATCTTTGATGCCTGGCGTCCCGCAGAAGTGCAGAGAACACTCTTTGATCATGGTAGCTATACAAATATGTTCACTGACCCGAGCATCATGTGGTCGAAGCATTGCTCAGGGGTTGCGGTTGATGTAACGCTGATCAATAAGCAGGGCAGGGAAGTGAAAATGCCCTCACCCTTTGATGATGGTGGCTCTCGAGCTGCTGCTATTTACATGGGAGATGACCCTGAAGTTCGACAGAATCTCTTGCTTCTTCAATCGGTCATGACGCAATGTGGTTTTAACATTCTTGACATTGAATGGTGGCACTTCGGTGATGCTGATTTTGAGGATGCACCACCACCGCCCATTGTATATGCTTCAGAGCTTGGTATTATACTTCCGATTGTGAAAAAGAAAGCACTTTGACGATATGAGAGAATCCGCCATCCGCGTCGTGCAAACTCTAGTAAATGCTGGCTTCCAAGCCGTATTTGCCGGTGGGTGTGTGCGTGATGCTCTTTTGAAAGTAGTGCCCAAGGACTATGATATAGCCACGAATGCACGTCCCGATGAGGTGCAGAAATTGTTTCCAAAATCGGTCGCCGTGGGTGCGCACTTCGGTGTCATTATTGTGAGAGAAAATGGGCATCAGTTTGATGTCGCTACGTTTCGCCGTGATGGCAATTATTTGGATGGCCGCCGCCCTGATTCGGTCGAATTCACAAGTGCAGAGGAAGACGCCAAGCGACGCGATTTTACCGTGAACGGTATTTTCTATGATCCATTGACGCAGCAACACCTTGATTACGTGGGTGGTTGTGATGACCTCAAAGCTCGCAAGCTATGTGCGATTGGCGATGCCAAATCGCGCTTCCAAGAGGATCATCTTAGGCTCCTTCGAGCTGTGCGTTTTGCCACTGTATTGGGGTTTGATATTGAGACCAACACCTGGCAGGCAATCTGTGAGCTCAGTGCGGAAATCAAGTTGATTAGTCCAGAGCGAGTGAGGGAGGAGTTGGTGAAAATATTTCTGCATCCTCAACGAGTCCGTGGGTTTGATCTGCTTGTGGACAGCGGCTTGATGGATGCCGTGCTCCCGGAAATTCTCGTGCTCAAGGGCTGCGAACAACCACCGCAATTTCATCCTGAAGGTGATGTTTTTGTTCATACTCGTATCATGTTGGGACTGCTTCCTTCAGAGGTTTCACTGCCGCTCGTGCTTGCCGTTTTGCTGCATGACATCGGCAAGCCTGCGACCTTTCAAATTGATGATACGGGGCGCATTCGCTTCAACACGCATGACAAGCTTGGAGCAGAGATGACTGGAGAGATACTGCGTCGACTCAAGTTTCCCAATCACGTGATCGAACCTGCTGTAGAAGCGGTGGCGAATCACATGGTTTTCAAGGACGTGCAGAAGATGCGAGTCTCCAAGCTCAAGCGTTTCATGGCTCGCCCCATGTTTGAGGATGAAATGGAGCTGCACCGTGTCGATTGCACCAGCAGTCATGGCATGCTTGATAACTATGAATTTATCCGAACCAAGCAGGAAGAGTTTGCTGCGGAGACGGAGCCCTTAATACCTACGCCATTAATTAATGGTCATGATCTCATGAAGCGTGGGATTGCGCCTGGACCGAAACTAGGGGAGTTACTTACCGCAATTCAAAATCTACAACTGGAAGGCACACTGCACACGCAAGAAGAGGCATTGGACTGGCTTAAAGGACAGGGTTTAATACCTCCGTAAGTTTGGTCTCAAATATTTATCACCTTCGATCGGCCGTCTGAACAAGTGCTGTATTATGGATTTTCTGGATTGCTTTGAGGTTTGAGAATGCCGTTTTTGTCGGTTGGCCAGAAAGCACCATCCTCGATCCATTCCCGTAACATGCCAATTTGATCATCTGTTAGACTGATGTCAGTACGAGGCATTAATTTTAAGTGCGCCCCTGAACGTTGGACAGCCGTAACAAGCAAGCTCTGATCAGGTCGCCCGGGTAGGATATAGTTCTGTCCTCTGGAGTTGCGTTTAAAGGCGTCGTCTTTACTGGTAAGATTGAGTGCGGGAGATGGCATGGTGCCATTGTGACAACGCAAACAATTTTGCTGAAGCACGGGTTTCACTTCGGTGAGGAAATATTGTTCTTTAACATTACTGTGATTGGGAATGGTGGAACAAGATGCGGCGATGAAAAAAACGCCAAATAATAGAAGTCGATTCATGGAGAGATTCTAGCCGTAATTGATCACTGAACCAAGCATTGATTGCGCAGTTCAAGGCTGAATCTGCTATAGAGTTTGAGGTTAAAGGTGTGATTTAGACTTTTGCGAGTTGTCGATGGACGAACAAATCAAATATTTATGGGAATATCCTTCTTACTTGCACCTCTGACGAATAATCCTATGATTTCTCTTCGATGAGCGGCAACTCCCACATTCCTTCCAGCGAGATCACCCCCGAGGCGACCTTCCTTAATCGACGCTTCTTCATGAAGAGTTCCATATGGGCTGGATCAACCCTCGCTACGGCAGGACTCTATAATGCTTTTACGCCAAGCTCCGAGGTTAAGGACATCGGCACTGCAATCGTCACAATCAAGGAGCCCTCGATGGAGACCGTTCTGGCGGCCGATGAGAAGGTCAATACATTCAAAGAGATTGCGAGCTACAACAACTTTTATGAATTCTCTACCGACAAGTCATCCGTTGCTTTAGCGGCGATTGGTTTTGTCACCGATCCTTGGTCGGTGCAAGTTGGGGGACTGGTGCAAAAGCCGCGCACTTTCGATCTTTCAGACCTGCACAAGATCGAATCTGTTGAGCGCACCTATCGCTTCCGCTGTGTGGAAGGTTGGTCCATGGTTATTCCTTGGGTGGGATTTCCGTTGTCTCGTTTGCTCAGCATGGTCGAGCCTATGAGTAGCGCCACGCACGTCGCGTTCGAGACCTACTATGACATTAAACAGATGCCCAACTCTGATTCAGCAGGCTTTGATTTACCGTATGTCGAAGGGTTACGACTCGATGAAGCCATGCACCCGCTCACGCTCATGGCTACTGGACTGTATGGTAAAACGTTGCCCAATCAAAACGGTGCCCCTATTAGACTTGTTGTCCCTTGGAAGTATGGTTTTAAAAGCATCAAATCTGTGGTGAAAATTACGCTGACAGACAAAGAGCCACCGACGACATGGAACATTGCCAATGCCCGTGAATATGGTTTTTACTCCAACGTAAATCCTGCGGTGAGCCATCCCCGGTGGACACAAGCCAATGAACGTCGCATCGGCGAAGGTGCGAGACGCGAGACACTCATGTTCAATGGCTATGCGGAACAAGTTGCCCATCTTTATAAAGGCATGGACTTGGAAAAATATTTTTGATTCACCATGACCTTCAGCTCAGACTCTCGTTTCCATCGACAACTCGTTTTTATCAACGGCATCTTGCCTGCGTTGCTCATTATCATTGATGGGTGGCGGGGCAAGCTCGGAGTGAATCCGGTAGAATTCATCACTCGAGCCACCGGGGTGCTCACACTGGTTTTTCTAGTGATCAGCCTGATGGTGACCCCGTTACGAAAAACATTCGGGTGGAGCTGGCTGCTCAAGCAACGTCGCCTGATCGGGCTTTACGCCTTCTTTTACGGTGTCGCCCATTTGCTTACCTACCTCGCCTATGATCGCGGCTGGGAGTTACAAACAGTGATTGGCGATGTCTATAAACGCCCCTTCATTGCTATCGGTATGTTCGGTTTCCTTTTGATGGTACCCCTGGCTGTCACTTCTACGAATGCCATGATCAAGAAGCTCGGTGGGAAACGCTGGAATCAACTGCATCGTCTGACATACATCATCGCCATCGCCGGAGTGGTGCACTACTACATGATCGTCAAATCTGACATCACGTATCCTTTATTCTTCGCTATCGTGGTGTCGCTTCTCCTAGGTTATCGTGTGGTGGCTAACCTCAAGAAGCCAGTTAAAACGGTACCGTGAAGAGTTAGCATATGGCGGCACAAGGATGAGCTCTAGGGGTTGCTAACAGACCTGATGATGCGCCATTTATGGAAGTGGTGAATTAGAGTTGCGTAATTGTCACGGGGGCGATGGCATCCTTGATCGAAAGTCGTATCGAGTACGCACTTGATTAGGTAATGGCACAAGTTTAGCCTTACTACATGACCAGAATCAATCTAAATGAGGTCAAGTCGCGTCTCTCTTTCTACGCTAAGTTGGTCAAGTCTGGTGAGACTAT
>VFKY01000281.1 GCA_009885275.1 Verrucomicrobiota bacterium
GCGCCGGTCTTCCTCATCATGAAAAATGTCCTCGCGCCGATTGCCGCGTGCCATGACGAGATAGTAAGCCCCGGCGGACTGAATGCGAATGCTGCGTGCCATGCGGAGATTTCGTGACTATGAGACTCTTTGTCAAACAGTTGCAGCCTGACCCTATTTTCCACTGGGTATAAAAATTGCTTACATTGGAAACCGTGCCTATGCGCAAACTGGACTGAATACGGATACCATTACTTGTGGATTCTCCGTGATGTGGTGAAGCTACGCATAGGGTGCATAGCTTATACATCACAATGGCTAACGATTAGCGATTTGCGGCACACTTACTTCTTCACCGGTTCGGCATTCCAAACTTTGATGTCGTCAAAGAATCCATCTTTGCCAGCGACACCGAGTTCGATCTTGGACTTGGTGGCATGAGCAATTCCCGATGATTTTAGAAAAGCGGCGGGCTTGCCATCAATGGTAACACGCATTTCATCACCAACAGTCTCGACGACGAGAGCATACCATTTACCGGTTTCAAGCTTGGCGGGAAATGTGGCACTTCGCCCTATGAGAAGCTTGGCTACTTCGGCTTTCTTGGAGGGGTCGCTGCGCATTTCACGAATGTCGCTTTTCATACCCCCATCGCGTTCGTCGATGATGGTGACACCGTTGAGGCGAACCTGAGCGCGGCAGAGATGACCATAATGAGCTCCGGTATATTTGCGGTCATCAAATTCGACATCGATCATCGAGGCGCCTTCAAAGCGAATCTTAACTTCAACGACACTGTCCTTGGTAGGGATCTCTAGACCATGCACTGCCGCGTGAGCAGTGATCGCTGGCTTGCCATCAGCAGCAGGAATTTCCTTGTCGCGAGTTTGAGTGCCCTTCAGTGTGCCGTTTTCGACGGCAAAAGTCGCGACCACCTTGTGCCAAACTTTGGCAGGTTCGGCCCCCTCAAAGTCATCAGAGAAAAGCACTTCTTTTTTCGTGGCAATAGGCCCGGCAGGGATGGTGGGAAGATCCGCCGCAAAAGTTGCAGCGGTGATGAAAAAGAAGAGGGCTAAGAGAACGCGTATATTCATAGAAGGAGAGATGAGATTTGAATGACTATTGCTCCATGTCAGTTATTTTGAGTAGCACAAGCGGAGGTTTGGAAGTCTTGTTGACATGTCTTGCCATTAACCGTCAACATACCAGCTTATGCACCGCTTCTCACACTTCGTTTATGTTGCCATCATTGTTGGATTTACGCTGCCGTGTTTTTCAAAAGATGCACCGAGTGTGGCATCGGCGCTGCAACCCTTCATCGACTCCCATACTATTTCTGGTGCGGTGACTCTCGTGGCGTCCCCCGACAAAGTATTGAGTTTAGAGTCTGTTGGCTTTTCTAATATTTCCACAAAGGAATCCATGAAGAAGGATGCCCTGTTCTGGATCGCTTCCATGACCAAACCCATGACTTCCATGGCATTGATGATGCTGGTGGATGAAGGCAAAGTGAACATTGATGATGCCGTGGAAAAATACCTGCCTGAGTTCAAAGGTCAGATGTTGCTCGGTGAGAAAACAGCGGATCAAATCACCCTCAAGAAACCCCAGCGCCCCATCACGGTTAAAGACTTGCTGACCCATACAAGCGGACTTGTCAGCAAATCGCCTCTTGAAGGCGAAGCGCTCGATACCCTTACACTTCGTGAAGCGGTCATCACCTATGCCTTGTCTCCGCTTCAGTTCGAGGCGGGAAGCAAATGGTCATATTGCAATCCCGGCATCAACACGCTGGGACGCATCATTGAAGTGGTCAGTGGAAAACCTTATGCTGAATTCATGCAAGAGCGACTCTTCACTCCATTGGGCATGAACGACACCACCTTCTGGCCTGATGAAAAACAACTGCTTAGACTCGCCAAATCGTATCAGCAAAACGCGGAAAAAAATGGTCTTGAGGAAACCACGGTAAAGTATCTTTCAGTTCCACTTTCTGACCGTAAGAGAATGCCTCTTGCTGCAGGCGGTTTGTTTTCCACGGCCGGTGATCTCGTGAAGATTTACCAGATGATATTAAA
>VFKY01000177.1 GCA_009885275.1 Verrucomicrobiota bacterium
GCCTCATGGTGCGCAAAAGGAGAGCTAAGTTATCAAAATGAGAAAATGGGGTCTGAGAAAATGGTGTCAGGCGACATGAAAGCTTATAAATCAATCGTTTCAGCGCTATTTTCCCAGTAAATCGCGTTTGCTAAGGTGTGAGTGCTTATGAGCACTACATCACTTACTCCACCCGCCATTATCACTGAAGCTGCGACCTTTATCGGGATCGACTTCCATAAAAAATACAGCGTCTACCACGCCATCAATGCGGCAGGCACTGATCTCGGCAAGGGCCGTATTGAGCATCATTCCCCCGAAGACTTTGCTACGCTGATCAAACGCTGGCCGAACGCTCGCGTTGTCTTTGAGGCTTCCATGAACTGGCATTGGCTCTATGAGGTTCTTGAGATGTCGATGACTGGCAATCACATCACTTTGGCTAATCCATTCAAGACGCGCATCATCGCTGAAGCCCAAGTTAAGACCGATAAGATCGATGCGCGCATCCTTGCTCTGCTCTTGCGTGCGGGACTTGTCAGCAGTGTTCATATTCCTTGTAAAGAGACCCGCCAACGCAAAGAGGTCTTGAGACAACGCTGTTTCTTTGTGAAGCAGAGAACAATGTTACGTAATCGTATTCATCGTTTGTTAGGTGCTCAGCATGGATTGAAATTGCCTGTGGTTTCAGATCTCTTCGGCAAGAAGGGTATGGCCATTTTGGAGAAACTGGAGCTAGCAGCCCCAGCTGGTCTTTTGCTCAAACAACAATTAGAGATGCTCAAGAATGTGCAGACACGAATCAAGGAAGATGAGGTGGCTTTAGAACAGATGATGAGCAGCACAGAGGCGCAGAAGCATGTTTTGAGTATTCCTGGAATGGGCCCCATTCTAGCCTCAGTCGTGGTCAATGAAATTGATGATATTAGCCGGTTTAACAGTGCGCAGAAGCTCTGTGGTTACATCGGTCTGTGTCCGAGCACGAGCAGCAGTGGAGGCAAGACCTACAACGGTAAACTCATGAGGCATTGCAATAAATGGTTGCGCTGGGCCTTCGTCGAAGCGGCGTGGGTAGCCATTGGTTGCAACTCTTATTTTGGTGATCTCTACAAGAAGAAGCGTGCTGTAGGCAAGAAGGCCAATACCGCCATCCTGTGTGTCGCGAGACGCATGGCACGTATCACTTGGCAGCTCTTGACTCAAGAGCGTGACTATGAAACATTACCCCCATCTGACACCCCGAAGAAGCAGCTAAAACGAGGAGCTAAGGCTCAGGAAAGCAGCGTCAAGGATCGTGGAGGAGAAGGCTTGAACGCCAGTGCCGTGAAGGGCAAGCGTGGCAGGCCAAAAAAGACTTTCCCAGCCGCTCCAATTGCACACTGATTGGTCGTTAAGCTTCGGCTTATACGGCGCATCTTGGGTCAGGATGGAGGGCTGGGGATCTAATTTCGTCGCAATGGATGGGGGCTGAAATATGCCCGCCCCGCAGAGAAGAGTGATCACAGCATCGCCACACCTGGATTGGAACATGAACCGCAACGACCCGTGTCGCAGGCACGGAAGGCGTCTAATTTTATGCGCCCAGATCACTGAATCGAGAGCTAACAAAGCGCGGTGGAGAAGGAAGCTCAACAGCGCGTAACCCCATTAAAATCATGCATCCGACATCTTTTTCACTTGACGGGTTTTTTCAGAGAAGGCTGCAACTGTTTGACAAAGAGTCTCATAGTCACGAATTCTCCGCATGGCACGCAGCATTCGCATTCAGTCCGCCGGGGCTTACTATCTCGTCATGGCACGCGGCAATCGGCGCGAGGACATTTTTCATGATGAGGAAGACCGGCGC
>VFKY01000268.1 GCA_009885275.1 Verrucomicrobiota bacterium
CTTGCCCGACCCAGAAATCCGCAAACAGATTGTCGATCTCTACTGTAAGGCCTTTCCTCACTCGGCCAAGATCATGCTCTTGAATGATCCGGCAACTTTATCTTACGCCATCAGCAAGGGTGCAGGCTGGCGAGCCGACTGCTTCGGGGATATGGGCGGAGATTCCAAGGAATGGAATCATATGGAAACATTGTACCCTTCATATATCGCCGAAGCTCACGCTGAGCAGGCGTGGAAAACCGGCCCGATCGGCTATGAAAGCTGCTGGGATATGCGCCGATGGAAATCCGAAGGCTGGGACATCCGTGCCATCTTTGACTATGGACTGCGAAACCACGTGACCTACCTGAATAACAAGTCTGCTCCGATTCCCGAAGGTACACGGGCCGAAGTGGAACGCTTCATTCTCAAAATGGGGTACCGGCTGGTGCTGCGTGCTTTGACGCACCCCGAATCAATCAAGGTGCAAACGGCCATTCCGATCACCATGGATTGGGACAACGTTGGAGTGGCTCCGCCCTACCACGACAGCGTCATCGCCATACGACTGAATCCGAGTTCCGAAAAATCCGCCCCAGTGATTCTCAGCAATCAAACCTCCGTCAAGGGTTGGTTGCCGGGCCCAATCGCAATCACCGAGTCTTTCCTCTTACCTCCAACCATTTCGCCCGGTGCGTATGCAATCGAGATCGCGCTGCTCGATCCACTCACTCGGGAACCTGCACTTCGAATCGCGAATGAAGGAGCCTCTGCGCAGCAGTGGTTTCCAGTCAGCCAAATCCAAATCAAACCAGAGTAAAATATTTTGTCTGTGGATATACTGACAGGTTTGCGGGATAAACTACAACTCAGGTGCGACTTTCGTGTTGTGGCTGCGTTGCTCACTCGTTGGTTATTGTGCAATAATCGCCTCACTCGCGTCTTGCCACAACACGAAATCCATCACCCGATTTTGTAGCCTATCTCAAGCACCCATCAGTAAATGGGCGCGCATTTATACCCTATTATATTGTTAA
>VFKY01000342.1 GCA_009885275.1 Verrucomicrobiota bacterium
CGCCAAGCTCTGGTGTGATGTTGCTTGTCGCAGCACCGGCAAGGAGCGCCGCCTTAGGGGTTTCGACAGCAGTTGCTGTTGCAACAAAGAGAAGAGATAATATAAAGATGCGCATAATGAGTTTGGTGAAGATCAATACAGCGCTAATTCGACTATTTTATCTTGATGGGAAGAATACTCGCACGGGTAACGCTAATATTGACGCGATGCACTCGGGCGCATAGCCATCTCCCAGTGCAAGTCATACCGCGAATGCACCCGGAAATCACTGAGGTGCGTATTGAAGCCAATAATAGTGTTTACACATATGAAGCCCCTAATTCTCATCTTTGCTCTCACAGCTTCGCTGGCACTTGGTGCCGATTGGAATCAATGGCGTGGACCTACCCGTGATGGTCAGACACATAAGACGACATGGCCGACTTCACTGGGAGAAGATAAGCTCAAGCAAGCCTGGCGCGTAGAACTTGGTCCCAGTTATTCTGGGCCGACAGTATCGGGCAATCTTGTGTTCACAACGGAGACGGAAGAAAAGGAGACCGAAATCGTGCGCGCGCTGGATCGCAAGACTGGCAAAGAACTCTGGAAACAATCGTGGGCAGGCGCCATGTCAGTACCATTTTTTGCCAAATCAAATGGTGATTGGATTCGTGCCACTCCAGCCTGCGATGGCACCAGTCTTTTCGTAGCAGGCATGCGTGATATGCTGGTGTGCTTGGATGTAGAGACTGGGGCAATTCGCTGGCGTGTCGATTTTATGGAGCAATTCAAAACGGCCGCGCCGACTTTTGGATTTGTATCCTCTCCACTCGTTGATGGGGATGCCGTTTTCGTGCAAGCAGGTGGCGCACTGGTGAAGTTGGATAAGAACTCTGGCAAGGTGCTCTGGCGCTCCCTAGATGACGGTGGCGGGATGAATGGCAGCGCATTTTCTTCACCAATCATTGCCGATATTCAAGGTATTCGACAACTGGTGGTGCAAACACGGGCGAAGCTCGCTGGTGTGGCTTTGACTGATGGTAAGGTACTTTGGGAGCAACCCGTGGAAGCCTTTCGAGGCATGAATATCTTAACACCGGTGGTGAATGGTAATACCGTCTTCACCAGTACCTATGGTGGTAAATCGACACTGTTCGACATCACTCTACAGGATGGATCTTTTAAATCCGCTCCCGCATGGACACTTAAGGAACAAGGCTACATGTCCTCACCTGTCATGCTCGGCGGAGTGATCTACGAGCATCTTAAAAATCAGCGCATCATGGCTATTGATATCAAATCAGGAAAGGATCGGTGGACGTCGGAAGAAAGCTTCGGCAAGTATTGGAGCTTGGTGGCGAATGGTGATCGCATCCTCGCTCTCGATCAGCGCGGCATATTATTTCTTTTAAAGGCTAACCCAGATAAGTTTGAGTTGATCGATCAACGCAAAATTTCCGAAAAGGAAACATGGGCGCATCTAGCTGTTTCTGGAGCAGAAATTTATGTGCGTGAGTTGAATGCACTGGTGGCTTATCGTTGGGCCGAGTGAGACCATCGAGATTATCAAATGACTCTTTGTAGAGTGGTCCAACGAGTAGCTTAATTTATTATAAGTACACTACTACTTATCGACTTTGGGATCGATTGAGCTCAATCGTTCTTGAGCCTTCGCGCGCGCAGTGGTGATCTCAGCTTCATTCAATGAGAAACCGGTGGTGCCTGATTGCATAAGATTGGTCGTATCCTGCCGATGCCTTAATCCCAATGCGTGACCAATCTCATGCGAGGTAACGCGGGGAAGCGGCTCGTCGAGCCCACCGGGCACTTCCCTTAGCGCTGCCATATCTTTCACCACGATCAGTTCACCGTAGTAGAAGCCATTCGGGCTTACTTCTTTCACATAGCAAACATTGAGCGCCATGGCGCTGAGTCGCGCTTGAGGGATCATCGATTTCACACGTTCAAATTCCGGCTTCAATCGCATCTCCGGCTTTAATTCGAGTGCTTGTGTCAATCCGATTGATTCAATTTCAAACTGAATGCCCGCCTGTGCCCATACCATGTTTGCCTTGCCGAAGATGCGTTGGATGTCCGCTTCGACAAGTGACGTCTGCATCGCCGCCATGGTTTCCGATTGCACCAAGTGCACGCGAACAGGCAGAGTGAGGATCGGCAGGGTGGCCTTGGAGGGCTCTTCTGCAAACAATGGCGCAAGTAGTGTAAAGAAAAAAAGCGCGCTAATGAAATGTTTCATGGGTTAGCGAGAAGGTGACAGAGAAAATTCGACATGACGATTATTTCATTTCAGCAAGCGTCTTCTCAATAAAGTCAGTGACATGCGGCCAGCACTCCTTGCCACAGCGATTGTGATCTGCGCCTTCGATGACAATTTGCTTAATGTTTTTGTGGCCGATCAATTTCATCATGGAGACAAAGTAGAGATTTTCTTCAGCGCGCATGAGCATGTCCACTTCCCAGCCACCGGTGACGCAGAGTGTCGGAGGAGCATCTTTACGAATGTGATAGAGCGGAGCAAACTTGTCGATGGTGGGACGAAATTTACTCGGCTCAATACCCTGCTCCTTGCGCACAGTTTGATGCGTGATCATTTGACCGGTAACAGGAATCAAAGCCGCAATTTGATTGGCATCAATGTCGTGCTTGGCGAGATAACTTTTATCTAAACCAATCATAGAGGTGAGATAGCCGCCTGCGGAAATACCCGTTACGAAGATCTTAGAGGGATCGCCACCATGGGATTCTATATTCTTAAACGTCCACGCGAGTGCTGCGGCGGCATCTTCAATGTAAACCGGATGTTCGACTTTGGGAGAGAGTCGATAATCCACGCCGACCACCGCCCAACCTCTATTCTTCAGTTCATTTGGAATACCGCGACTGCCACCAGTAAGACCGCCGCCATGATAGTAAACCACCGTTGGGAATCCTTTAACTCGCACGGGGCGGTAGAAGTCGAGCACGCCTTTTTCTTTAGCATAGCTAGATGCGGCAGTAATCTCGGCAGGCAAATAGGAGATGCCCGCATCGAGCTTGTAGATAATTTCTTGCGCCGGCTTTTCCGCCAGCAACTGCGAGGTGGCAAGAAGGACATAGGCTAAGGTTGCACCTTTAATTTTATAGAGGTTCAGCGTGTTCATGGGTCAATAATATTTTTCAGTAACTTTAAAGCAGGCCAGTCATTCAAGCACCCACCCTGAGCGTCTAAACGGAGAAAGTCCGATGTTTCGTAAAGGATAAATCCACTGAACCGCCCATCATCACGCACGCGTTGCACCTGTCCAGGAACCTCCGTTCCTTTTGTGCCTGAAAGAGAAATATACTGATTAAACATCACTGGAATCCTGTTCTGATGACAAAGTTCTATCATATCGCGGCTAACCGAATCGTTCAGTATCGCAGCATGTTGAAAGTGATAAAAGCGCAAGATCGCTTCGTCCATGAGCCCTTCTTTGATCCATGTTTGGTACTCCCAATTCATATTTGCCGGGTAGGCCAACGCGCGAGCAAGGGGTCGATCTGGACGAAGCCAATCCATTTGGAGATTGTAGCGCATTCGCTTTCCTGTCGCTACCAGACGCTTTTTACACTGGCGAAGAAAATCCGTATAAGCACGACCTCGCACTTCGGCAATTTTTATCATCAACGCTTCGTCTTTCAAGCCTTCACACTGAGCTAAGATGACCTCGTTGAACCCATAGTCCTGAGGATAGTCCGTCATCATGCTATGATTTTCCTCTCGGATATCAACACCATCCACGCCAGCGGCAATCATTTCCTCCAAACAATCCATCCAGAATTTTTGGACCTGTGGTTCGGTCTCGCAAAGTGATCCGCACAGATAAGGATTGCGTCCCTTGGCGAAGGCAATCAAGCCTTGTCTGCCGTTTGCGTTAGATCCATCGAGCGCAATCGGGTTTGCGCCCCAGCCATAATCAAAATTCAATCCAGCAGTCCGGAAGTTTTGAAGAGAGGCGCACCAAACACTCGCGCCGGAAGCGGTCACAATCGGAATAGCCAACCCACGATTATCCCTGATCTCAACTATAGCCGTGCCTGCGTTAACAAAGTCAGCTTGACCAGTGGTGAAGTCGGTGGTGATTAGCGTATATTTACCCGTCAGATTTAGTCCTGAGAGTGTTAGCACACGGACCGACTGGCCGGCACGCGTTAGCCTATTGCCGCTCTTATCATAGACGTCGCGTGAGGCTTTTTCAATTGTGTCGGAAAATGAAAAATCTACTTTTAATGGCTGATATTGCCAGTTGGTCTCACTGGTCCAAAGTTGGAGATGCTCCTTGGTGATGCGAGTGGGCGAGTCATCTTTTTTGATCAATCGGATCGATGTGACGACTGCCTGATCAAGATTGGCGGGCAAATCATCGGATCGTCGCTTGATTCGCAATTCGGGGTGAGCTTTGACAAAGGGGTCCAGCCAGCCCAATCGCCCTCCGATATAAGGGAGCAGCCCCATGGTTTTGGCCTCTGAGCTGCCTTCTGGAAAGAGCAATCCGGCACCTGTCTCATAAGGTTTGAAGTAGGCATAAACCTCTAAGCCGTGTCGGTGGCCAGCTTCGACCGCTACTTTTAATGGATTACCCAAGCTACGGTAAGTGGCATCATAATATTTCCAGCCACCCTGAAAGTCGCTTGGGCAGAGCATTCCGCCGTGTCCGTCGCCATAATAACCCCAACTCACTCGTTGCACGCCAAGTTCCTTAAGCCTCTCCATCATGGAATCAATGTGCTGAGGCGTAATAGGCATCCCAGCACGAAGTGCTTCATCGGGAAAATCCACGAGTGCTTCTAATTTAAAATGGCCCGCAACTTGATTTGTCAAGACTACTACTGGGAGCACGCTTCCCTTATCTGCTCCTGCCGCAATCACGGTCAGTAAAAATAATGCCAAAAGGGTGCCGTAAATTTTTCGAGGCAATATTCTCTGCTGCATCGAGAGAGTGTGCCATGTGTAAAATTTGATTAGTCGGATGGAATTCATTTGCGTGATTTCGAGTGCTGGATAGGGCGCATGCTAGCGGTGAGTTATAATAAAAGCGCTCTATATGAAAGGAGCAGATCGATTCATTTCTTTCATCTTGCGTGACATTCGCTGTAGCAAGATTCAGGAGGCTATTCGTAGATCATGATAAAAATAGGGAGGCCGAAAGCCTTCATTTTTTGTCCGGAAGGACTTAAAAAGCGCACTCTGCGAAGAATAACTCGGACAGGTAAAGCTTTGAGTAGTCGTAGTGTCGAATCGCCCGTTCGATTACCTCGCGACGATTTGTTTGCGCTCGTCATCCTCGGAAAGGATGCCGCGCGCGATGAAGCCGGGCACATCCGAGACGGAAGCGCATTTCAAGAGCCCCTGAGCCAGGCGTCGCGCATTATCTGTGTCAGCGGGATATCCGCTTCGGCGAGCTCGTTCGCACGCGGCAGGAAGATATAAGCCTGTAAACATCGGGCCGTTCTCGATCGGACTCCACCAACCGATGGCGTTGGGTTTTCCGAGAGTGCAGTCCTCCGGCGTGGGGAGTTCTCCGACGTAATCGAGGATAACGCCATGCTTGTCGATGCGTCTGTTCCAGAGTTCGGCATGGGCTTCTTCCACGGCTTCACGAAGAGACACTTGAGCATGACTATGTGATGAAACTATGAACAACATGCTATAGATGACGAGAAGAAATTCCCGATGAGTCGTTGGCGTCATAGCTTTCGGGCAAGTTGAATTTTTATGCTAAGTAAATCAATTGTTAAGGAGCGAAGGGGTTAACGGAACTCAATGGCATTGTCTTTCCTCTTGTCAGGGTGTCTGTTGATATGACAACGAGTAAATTGACGCGGCCCTGCTATTTTTTGCTCACTTGGACATAAATGGAGTGGCATACTCATGGCCTAAATTGTCGTCTGTAATAATGCGCTCGTTTCTCCACTTAGCTTGCATCTGTTCACGTGAGAGCCAGCGCCATTCATCACCGTTGGGCTGGTCGCCATGGCGATCGAGGAAGC
>VFKY01000045.1 GCA_009885275.1 Verrucomicrobiota bacterium
AAGCTTCAAGTGCTCGGCAGTTACTCGCCAACGGCTCCTTTTGATTGCCCGAAGTCAAAACGCATTCTCGAACAAGGGTGCAAATCGCTCGCGGTTCGCATGGCTGATCCGAGCTACATCAAAGGGCCGAGTGCTGAACCAATTACGCGCTCTCTCAATGCACTTGCTCTGTTGGCGAGTGGCGATGCGGCCTACCTGCCACTGGTGAAGAAAGAGGCCGAGTGGGCGGCGGGATTCTCGGCCAACGACATGCAGTCATGGCGCTACGGCTATGTGATGATGTTGCTGTCTGAGTATGTGATGGCGACGGGCGATCAGTCGGTCGTGCCGGGTCTGCAGCGGCTTACGATGGAGACCGCCAATGGCCAGAGCGCCGTTGGATCGTGGGGCCATAAGTTTGCGAAACCGGATGGTCGTCTTTACGGCTACGGCATGATGAACTCGCCTGGCATCCCGCTGACGATTGGTCTGGTGATGGCTCGTACTGCAGGGATCAAAGATCCCGCTGTGGATCTTGCCATCGAGCGCAGTGCGCGATTGCTGCGCTTCTACATCGGCAAAGGAGCCATCCCATATGGCGACCATGCGGCGTGGATCGAGAATCACGAGGACAATGGCAAGGGCGGCATGGTCTCGGTCTTGTTCAGTCTGCTCGGTGAATCGAAAGGCGCGGAGTTCTTTTCGCGCATGAGCCTCGCTTCTCATGGCGCCGAGCGCGACACCGGACACACGGGAAACTTTTTCAACATGATCTGGGCGATGCCCGGCGTGGCTCAATCTGGGCCTCAAGCCACGGGCGCGTGGATGCAGGAGTTTGGAGCATGGTATTTCGACCTCGCCCGCCGATCCGACGGCAGCTTCCCTCATCAAGGTCCGCCTGAGCCGGGCAACGACAGCTACACGAACTGGGATTGCACCGGAGCCTATTTGCTTGCCTACGCCATGCCGCTGAAGAAGATTTACCTCACTGGCAAAAAGCCAGCCGCAGTGCCGCAGATCGATGCCGCGTCTGCGAAGTCCATCATTCAAGATGGCCGCGGTTGGACCAACAAAGACCGCAACAGTTTCTACGACTCGCTGACCGACGAACAACTCATCGAGCGTCTCCGCAACTGGTCACCCATCGTGCGCGAGCGTGCCGCGATGGCCCTCGGGCGCCGCAAGAACGCTCCCGTCGCGCCTTTGATCGAGATGCTCGCTGCTCCGAGTCTCGAAGCTCGTTACGGTGCCTGCCAGGGATTGATTTTCCTTCGCGGACGCAGCGCTCCCGCCGTTGATGCTCTGCAAAAAACTTTGGCGCATGAGGATCTCTGGCTTCGCATCAAAGCGGCTGAGGCGCTCTCAGCTATCGGTGCGCCTGCCATGAAGACAGTGCCGCAACTCCTGGAGATGCTCGCCCAGGCGGACGTGAATAATGATCCGCGTGGCATGCAGCAGCGCTACCTAACCTTTTCCCTGTTTGATCGCGCTGGAATGCTCAGCCGCTCTCTGGATGGCGTGGATCGTCCCGCGCTTTATAAAGCCGTGCAGGCTGGGCTGAAGAATCAGGATGGTCGTGCACGCGGCAACATTGGCTCCATCTACCGCTATCTCTCGCTCGAAGATATCAAGCCACTGCTGCCCGCCATCTACGAGGCCGTCGTGCAACCCGCGCCCAGCGGCGAGATGTTCGCAGACCAAATCCGCGTGGAAGGCCTGCGCCTTCTCGCCCAGCATCACATCGAAGAAGGCATGAGCGCTCTCGTGAAATACACGCGTGATCAAAATCCATGGGCCAGCCAGAAGCGAACCCCTGAAATCATGACGATCCTCCTCACCTACGGCACCCACGCCAAGGTGGTCATTCCGGAATTGGAAAAAATCGCGCATTACTTCGAGAAAGACGAGAAGGATTTCCCCAAGGATCTGATGCTCATGAAAGCCAAGAGCGTCCGCGATACCATCAGCGCGATTGAAGCCTCCACCGATACCCCGGAACTCAGTAGTTTTAAGTAAGCACTATCAGA
>VFKY01000195.1 GCA_009885275.1 Verrucomicrobiota bacterium
GCAAGTCACCTTGTCCTGCTCGGGAGCAGTTCCCTCGCGGCTTTTACGCTGTTGATGGTGCTGTTTACCTTGGGAGAAATGCTCGCCTTCTCGCGGCAGCAGGCCTATGCCGCGAGTCTCGCCCCTGACGACATGCGGGGACGTTACAGCGGCTTTCTCAGTTTCGCATGGAGCATCGGAAACGTCACCGGCGTCATGTTCGGTCTCCGTGCCTATGCCGTGAATCCCGCCATCGTCTGGTGGGGCTGTGGCGTCCTGGGAGTCGTGGCCGCAGGGTTATTGCTTCGGAGAATGCCTGAGAAGTAGCGGAATCACTGGCATGAAGGATTGTGTGCAAAACACTCGTTTCTTTTCAGGCTTTCTCCTATCATGAAATCAATCCTGTTTTCTCTACTCATGACACTTGCTGTTGTTGATTGCATCTTTGCCACCGAGATTATCGCGCATCGCGGCTTCTCGGCACGTGCTCCGGAAAATACGGTGGCCTCCTTCAAACTCGCTTGGGAACATCAGACGGATGCCTGTGAGCTTGATCTTTATCTCACCACCGACAAGAAGATTGCCATCATCCATGACAAGGATACGAAACGGGTTTCGGGCATCGATAAAAAAGTCGCGGCATCGTCCATGGCGGAGTTGCAAAGTCTCGATGTTGGTTCATCAAAAGGTGCGGCTTGGGCGGGTGAGAAAATTCCCAGCTTAGAGCAGGCGCTTGCAACCATGCCAGCGGGCCGGCAACGATTCTTCCTCGAAATCAAGTGTGGTGCCGAAGTGGTGCCGACTCTACAAAAGGTGCTTGAACCCATGAAGGATCGGGCGGCTCAACTCGTAGTGATCGGCTTTGATCGGGACGCCTGTGTGCAGACCAAGATGGCGATGCCGTGGCTCACGGTTTATCGGTTGGCCTCCGGCAAAAATAAGGATAAAACACCGCGCACCGATTTGTCGGAGTTTCTTTCTCAAGTGAAAGCAGACGGTCTCGATGGCGTCGACATGGGCACTGACTGGTCATGGAATGAAGCGATGGTCAAGCAGGTGCATGATGCCGGGCTCGCGCTTTTTGTCTGGACCGTGAACGATGCTGAAAAAGTTCGCGAGTTTGCGAAGCTCGGTGTCGATGGAATCACCACCGACGATCCAGTGATGGTGCGTCAAGCTTTGGCAAACCCTAGTTCAAGTTAGGCGATGATCTCGTTAATGACGTGTCCGTGAACATCGGTGAGCCGACGGTCGATGCCGTTGTGCCGTACTGTGAGCTTGGTGTGATCAACACCAAGCTGATGTAGAATGGTCGCGTGAATGTCGTAGCAGGTGGTGGGATTGGCGCGGTCGAGGGGTTTGTAACCCCATTGATCGCTCTCGCCATAAGTGGTGCCGCCCTTGATGCCTCCGCCACACAACCAATTGGTGAAAACGTAGGGATTGTGATCGCGTCCCTTGCCGCCACCTTGTGAGGATGGCATACGGCCAAATTCAGTTGTCCAAAGAATGATGGTGTCATCGAGCAGACCGCGTTGTTTGAGATCGAGGATCAGTGCGCTGACTGCCTTGGCCATGCCCCAGGCAAGGGGGCCGTGGTCGCGCTCGATATCCTCATGACTGTCCCAGTTACGACGGGGGAAGCCGTTGTCATTACCGCTCCAGATCTGCACAAAACGCACGCCACGCTCCAGCAGTCGCCGCGCAGAGAGACATTTGCGCCCCATGTAATCGGCTTCCTCTTCCGCATTGATTTCTGAGGGCCATACCTTGCGGTGCTCTTGAATGCCATACATCGATTTGATGTGGTCAGGTTCTTTGGAGATGTCCAAGGCCTCGGGTGCTGCGAGCTGCATCTTCGCGGCCAGTTCGTAACTCTTGATGCGTGAATCGAGTCGCGAATCCTCTGCGCGCAGTGCCGCATGTTGAAGGTTTAACTGTTCCAATAAAGCATAGCCTTCGCGATCCGATTTTGCAGAGACATAACCACCAGCCTTGTGGGGAAAGAGATCGGCGATGGGTGTTTCAGATCCCGGATAAATCACAGTGCCTGCATGTTGCGAAGGAAGAAAGGCGCTGTCCCAATTCTTGGGGCCATTGGATGCAAAGCCACGATGATCAGGCAGCACGACAAAGGTGGGCAGGTTGTCACTCATAGAGCCAAGACCATAACTGACCCAGGAGCCCATCCCGGGAAACCCCGGCAAATTAAACCCTGTGGCTTGCAGTAATGTGGCTTGAGAATGAACACCTGTTTTTCCGACAAGATTGTGAATGAACGCCATGTCGTCAGCGCATGCACCAAGGGGTGAGACGGCTTCACTGAGCATTTTGCCGGACTTGCCGTATGGGGTGAAATCCCAGACCGGTTTTTTCCAAGGTCCCAGTCCGTTCTGAAACGCCTCCACGGTCTCACCAAAATCGGAGTTCTCACCGTGATGCTTGATGAGTGCCGGTTTGTAATCGAAGAGATCGATGTGCGAGGCAGCTCCACCCATGAAAAGTTGCACGACGCGCTTGGCTTTGGGGGGAGTGACCGAAGCGCGATGCAGGAACGTCGAGGCTTCCATTGAGGAGAAAGCGAGGGCGCCGAATCCCTGCCCGACGGTTGCCAGCATGTGACGGCGTGACATCATGGGTCCTTGGAAAATGGATTTAGTATTCATGGCTTAGTCAGCAAAGGTGAATTCGTTAAGATTGAGAATGATACGGCAGGTGTTTTCTAGGCCTTCGGCTTGGGCGTAAGCGGTCAAAGCTGTCGCTTCTTCCGCTGTTGGCGCGCGGGACAAGGCTAGACTGAAAGCACGTTTCACCTGATCAGGCACGAGTGGAGTTTCTTGTTTCACACGTTCTGAAAAGTGTTTTGCCATCGCAACGGTGAGTCCGTTGTTCATCATGGCGAGAGCTTGAAGTGGACTGAGGGATTCGTTGCGTTTGTCCACACGCATCGAGGGGTCGGCGCAGTCCATCACGGTCAGGAAGGGCTGAGGCTGACTCCGGACAATGAAGCGATAAATGCTGCGCCGCCAGCATTTGGGATCATCTGGATTGTGCAGATGATACTGATAATGCGGTGAGTGCTCCGGCTTCTCGACGATGAAATCCTGATAGCTCGGTCCACCCATCGTGAGGTCTAATTTTCCACTGACCGCGAGAATGGAGTCATGTATCGATTCCGCATCGAGTTTGCTGCGATTCTGACGCCAGAGATAGCGATTGTCGATGTCGCTTTGTTGAGCGGCTTTTACGGCATTCGCGTCCATGCCATCGAGTGCGGAGCTCTGTCGATACGTGGCACTCATGACAATGAGTTTATGAAGCTTCTTAAACGATCCGTCCAGATCGTCACGGAACATCGCTGCAAGCCAGTCGAGTAATTCTGGGTGTGTGGGCATCGATCCCATTCGTCCAAAATCATTGCCTGTTTCCACCAAGGCACGGCCAAAATGATATTGCCACACACGGTTGACGATACTGCGCCAGGTGAGCGGATTGCGCTTGTCACTAATCCAGTGGGCCAATGCCGCTCGACGGGCGCTTTCATGATCAGAATTCGCCATGGTGAAGGGCAAACTCCACTTGTCCGCAAGAGCTTGTATGGCAGTGGGACTCACCTCCTTGCCGGGCGTTTTGACATCACCACGCTTGAGGACGCGGATAACCCGTGGCTTGCCACCATCGGGACCGGTGCCACGAAAGGCTCCAGAGCCATGGTGAACGGCTCCTGCGTATACTTGTGCGGGGGCTGGCAATTTTGATTTGTCTCCTTCGAGGTGGCCAAGTTCGCTACGTAATGTTTTGCGTTCTGACTTCCCTGGCTCATCTGCATAGCTGAGTAGGAGCGATTCACGTTCGGCAATGAGTTTTCCTTTTTCATCTTCAGAAGGTGAGATCGGGGCAATTCCATCGGTGAGATTTGCTTTACGCCAGCGTGGTGGAGCTTCGATGGAATCCAAGGAAGTGACCTCTTTTCCTTGTGCCAGATTTTTTCCGTTGGTGTCGAGCACTTGGATTTCCGCGAGAGCAAAAATGAAATCGTTTTTGCGAGGCGCAAGTTTTACCGCCGTCACACGCACATAGCGTCCGGCGGTGCCGTCATCACCTGCGTTTTTGGTGGTGAAACTTTGCAGTTTTGGATTGCGAAAATCATTCATGAACGTCTCGTCATGCCTCTGCCATAGCTGTGTGACGCCGGCCTTGAATTCCGGATCATCACTGGTTTCGATCTTGAAGCGCACAGGAAATCCAAACCCGCCGCCGATACCGTTGAAATCGTCGTAGCATGGGAGCAACGTGATGCTGTCGATGTTCCTATGCTGCCCCAAGTCCACCTGCACCCATTTGGTGGTGTCCTGTTTCTCTGCGATGGCGCTGTGATAGCCGAAGTCGGGACTGACATTGCCAAGCTTCTGCGCGGCCTTGGTGGAGGCACCTTCAATGCGACGGGTAAGATCGCCATAGCTTTTGCCTGCCTTTTCAATCCATGGTTTTTCAA
>VFKY01000072.1 GCA_009885275.1 Verrucomicrobiota bacterium
ATCGCAAAAAAGCCTACACCGTGCTCGCTCAAACCTTCTGCGCTTCCGGGGTGCTCATTCTTTATGGTGTCTCATTCGGCGCGCATTCGCTTTATCACCTCTTCGGCGAAGGTTCAGGGGCTGCGGTGGTCGCGTTTTCCCTGATGACGCTCATCACCGCAGTGGCGTTCTTACTCGCGGTTAAACTCGATGCACTCGTGGTCGCGGTGCTCGGCATGGTTGGCGGATTCATCACACCGATTCTCTGCTCCACCGGTCATGATAATCCTCTGGGGCTTTTCACTTACATCGCACTGCTCGACATCGGGTTACTCATGGTAGCGAAGCGAAAAAACTGGCTATTCCTAACCTCCATGGGTGCAGCAGGCACGCTGCTAATGCAACTCGGTTGGTTCCAGAAGTTTTTCCAGACTGGCCATTATTACGAAGGTGCAGCCACATTAATCCCGATGGGGATCGTGCTCTTCTTCATTGCCCTCTTCACCGTGGCCGCATGGAGATCGAAAGATAACATAGACAACGATATGCATCCTATGGGATCCACGCTCGCACTCTGCACTTTTGGACTCCTCACTGCTTTTACTTTTCTCGGTTATGATGGCATTACGGACCGCACATTCTGGCTGTATGGTTACACATTTCTCATCAACATCGCCGCCTTGGTCATCGTCTTCATCGCCCCGCGTTTGAGTGTGCTCCAAGTACTCACGGGCCTAGCGACCTTCCTTCATATCAGCATCTGGACGATGCAAAAACTCAAGCCGGAAATGCTCGGCAGCGCTTTGGTGGTCTATCTCGTCTTTGGCGTTATGCATGCCGCATTCCCTCTCGTCTGGCGACACTTCAGGGATGACGACCTCTCGGTACCCCGCGCCTTCAGCCCCTGGTTCCCGCCGCTCATCATCTTGCTGATGCTTCTGCCGGTGCTACGACTCGATGAAGTGTCCTTCATCATCTGGCCCGCCATCCTGCTCGCGGACCTTTGTGTCATTGCCGCAGCCCTCATGTCCGGAGCCCTCCTACCGGTAGTGGCTTCGCTGCTACTCACCTTGATGGTCGTCTTCGCCTGGTTGTTCAAAGTGCCACCGCAAATCAGCGTACTGCCTTCGTTTCTCTTCGTACTCGGCGGATTCGCCGCTGTGTTTGCCATCGCCGGTTGCTGGCTGACCAAGCGCTACTCCGGAATGCTACGACGCACGGGAGACGCACCGGGCCTAAATGATCAGATCGCAGCAGCCCTGCCCGTCCTCTCTGCGGCCCTGCCTTTCCTTTTACTCATCATGGCCACCTTACGACTGCCGGTACTGAACCCGTCGCCAGTCTTTGGACTCGGATTATTGCTCGTGTTGCTCCTGCTCGGTCTCGCCAAAATCGCCCGCATCCCGGCACTGGCATTCGCCAGTCTCATCTGCATGCTCGGACTGGAAGCCTCCTGGCACGGAGAACGATTCAATCCCGATCAGCCCTGGATCGCCTTGAATTGGTATCTCGGTATGCATCTGCTCTTCACGATCTATCCGTTTGTCTTTCGGAATACCTTTAAACAAAACATTGCTCCGTGGG
>VFKY01000226.1 GCA_009885275.1 Verrucomicrobiota bacterium
CCGCTCACGGTCTTCGTTTCACGGGCGAGACTGCGACAATCGTGCTGGAGCTTGTGGAATCCATGAGGTCGGAATCTGGCATGGCGAGACTCAATCTGCTCTTCAAACTTTTTTTGCATCTCGCCCGTGCTCCTCGACGTGACGTTGAACGCCTATCCAAACGCCCATTTGACCTGTCAGGTATGCATGCGCATCAACCTGCCATCGAACGTACCATCCGTCATGTGTTGCAACACTTCCGAGAACCCCTGCCCCTCAATCACATCCTCAAACTCTCCGGCATGAGCAAGGCCACCTTTTCCCGTCAGTTTAAAAAACATGCCGGAAAACCCTTCACTGCATTTGTGAATCGCGTGCGACTCGATGCTGCCTGTCGCGAACTGGTCGCAGGCAATAATAGCATTGGTGAAGTTGCCTTTGCCAATGGCTTCAACAGTCTCTCCTACTTCAACCGTGTCTTCCGCAGCGCCATGAAGTGCAATCCCAAGGACTATCGGAAGCAGGCGAGCCGGTAGGATTGATAATTCGATTGCAAAAACAGCCCATTGACCAAGTCACTTGCGGCACTGAAATCACTCTGTGTTTTTTAAACTCTTCATCGATGTCTGCGCCCCCATCTTTTGTGTGGTGGGGATAGGTTGGTTGCTTGATCGAAAATTTCGACTGCATCTTGAGAGTCTGATCAAGCTGAACATTTATGTGATGGTTCCAGCATTCATTTTTACACGAGTAATCGATACCGAATTAGCAGGAACCGAAGCTCTGCGCATTGTCGGATTCACCATTGGAACCGTGGTGGCCATGTATCTTTGCAGTATTCTTGCCTCCCGGTTACTGCAAATGAAGGCCAAGGAAAAACAAGCCCTCTCACTCGCCACCATGTTTTACAACTGTGGCAACTATGGACTACCGCTGGTCACTCTGGCCTTCGGTCATGAAGGGGCTGCGGTGCAGGTTTATGTGCTGGCGACGATGAATGTCTGCACCTTCACCATCGGATTGTTCCTTGCTCAAGAACGGGGAGAAAAAGCGGGAGCGCATTGGCGAGCATTAAATGGTATCCTTCGTCAACCGACACTCTATGCCCTTTTGGCGGGCGTTCTCTGCAAGTCATTCGATCTACCCATCAAACACATCAACTGGCTCTGGCAACCTCTGGATCTGCTCCAAGCAGGATTAGTCGGCTTTGCCTTGTTAACTTTGGGTGTGCAAATGTCTCAGACACAACCAGCGCCATTTAAAGCGCCTTTATGGGCAGCATTGGGTATACGACTATTACTCGGTCCTATATTGGCTTGGGGTATAGCGGAAGGCATCGGATTTTCTCCCCAAGCAACAGCAGCATTGATTCTTGCTGCCGGTGCTCCAACTGCGGTGAACACAGCGCTGCTAGCTCACGAATTCGGTGGCGATGCCTCATTTGCCACTTCCGCTGTCTATTACAGCACCCTATTCAGTCTAGTCACCACTACCATTAATCTCATGGTATTAAAAATGTGGTTGGCGGGTTTTTAACACCCGCCAGCACACCACTATCAGGCTGTCATTTCATCAAACTTGCTATTGGCAATTTCAATATGCTTTTTGTATTCCTTCATGCGCAGGGTGACTCGCTCTTCGATCGACCGTTCACCAAGGCCTTTGTGATCAGTGGCAACGAGTGCTACAAGGAAATCTGAGCTTGCTTTGACATCATCCATCATGACGAACTCCGGCGCAATATTGTGTTCCTCATCCATGTTGTGGTAATTACCAAGCGGCACACTGATTCCAGCACTGCGAATACCACATGCCTGCAAGGCTGTTGCTTCACAAGCTCCCGCATCAAGCAAAGCACGTTGCACACGAATCCCCTGCTCTGCTGCGGTTCGCATCAAGATACTCGTAAGCTCGTGATCGAATACTGAAAGACGATCGCCGACACGGACAATGGGGCCATTGCCCATTTCAGAACCATTTACAGGACGGCTCGTCTCAATCGAAAGAAAGCAACTGTCTTTCCCAAATGGCCAATTTTTCCCTACATGCCAGGCGCCAAGAAACCCTACTTCTTCTGCACGCGTGAATGCGGCGTGAACAGTCGCATCGAGATCAAGACGGGATAGTTCCTTGAGCACATTGACGATAATGGCACAGCCAACAAGATCATCACAAGCAGTGGCTTCAATCTTACCGTCCTCAATCGTTACCGGAAATCCCCATGGAGCGAATTCGCCAAGCTCTTTTCGGAGTGCAATGTTTTCTTTAAGTTCGGTAATCGCCTTAGGCACTCCCCCAAGAAACTCCAATTCCCCGTTCTTACCCGGAACCTTCACCCATGCTGGATGATCCATGTGAGCTCCAAGAACCCATACTGGCGTGGACTTATGCTTGCCCTTACGATAAGTGGCTAGCAAGTTACCAAAAGGATCGATAGTTAGTTCAATATTAGGAACGTCGAGGAGTAGTTGCTCAATCTGCGCACGCACATGATATTCATGAAACGGTGCTGTGGGTTGATTGAGAAGCTTCTTGAGGATAGATGTCAGAGAGTCAGCCATACGCGCACTGTAAACACTTTTTGCTCACTACCAACTCCCAACGTGAAGAAGATTCGATATTTACTGGAAACCTCGATCGTGCAATGCGCTGTCTGGTTGCTTCCAAGGTTTTCAAGACGTCTCATTTTAAGACTCAGTAAGGTTTTGGGATGGCTTGCATACATCGCCGACTATCGTGGACGAGCTACAGCGGAGGAAAATTTGCGCGTGGCATTTGCCAAAGAGAATATCACTCAGGATCAGATTAAGCGCATTGCCTGCGCCTCATACCAAACTTTCGCTCGCACGTTTCTGGATTTGTTCTGGTCGCTGAAGTTGACCAAAGAGAACTATCAAGAGCATGTCATCATTGATTTTGAGGACTCAGCATCAGAAGCCCGCGCACATGAAACAGGTGCTCTCTGGGTCACGCCTCATTTCGGTAACTTTGAAATGGTTAGTCTAGCCATTGGCTTTCGCGGAGTGCGATTTACCGTGGTGGCACAGGATTTTAAAAACGCTGCTCTAACTGATTTTTTTACCCAACTTCGACGAGGCAGCGGGCATGTCATTATCCCTCAACAAGGTGCCATGCTTCGCCTAATGAAGGACCTTAAACGCAAAGGTCACGCAGGTCTTCTGACGGATTTAAATATACGCCCCAATAAAACGGCGACCGTGGTCGAATGTTTTGGACTGAAAACATGCGCGACAACACTACACACCAGTCTCTCTCAGCGGTTGAACTTGCCTCTCTTTACGGGCACCTGTCGTCCATTGGATGATGGCACGTACTATTTGCGTATCAACGAGCCTCTCAATCCTATGGATTTTGAGTCTCCATCATCGATGGCGCAAGTGGTATGGAATCAATTTGAATCCGATATTAGGGAAACACCTGAAGCGTGGCTTTGGATGTATAAGCACTGGCGCTACCTACCGAGCACATTGCCTGATGCGAGTTATCCAAACTATGCAAATCCAAACCGCCTCTTTCATGAAATGGTGTTGGATTGCACTATTTGAACATAAAAAAGGCACGGTCTCCCGTGCCTTTTAAAAATGATTGGACCCTAAAAGCAGATTACTCTGCGTTCTCTTCCACGTAGCGAATGACGTCGCCAACTGTGAGAAGCTTTTCAGCCTCTTCATCTGGTACGTCAATGCCAAATTCTTCCTCGAAAGCCATGACCAGCTCTACGGTGTCTAAAGAGTCTGCACCGAGATCTTCAATGAATTTTGCTTCAGGGGTCACTTGTTCGGGGTTCACGCCGAGTTGTTCAACGATGATGTCCCTTACTTTGTCTGCGATGTTGGTTTCTGCCATAAATGTGTAGATGAGGTTGCTTGAGTGGCGTGGAGCTTTAGCGGACACTTCAAATTTCGCAACTGAGAAAATGTGTTTTTTTAGTAGGTTAGCCATGCCGGCCAAAATTATGCTGTCGGAAATCCTTAAGCATCACCTTTCGAAGATGTTGCATCATTCGTCGTATGTGTCTCTGCCTCAGGCTCATCATCCGCAACTTTCTCTACAAGTTCACCGTTGAATTGTTTTAATAGTCGATCTAAAACCTTGCCTGCTCCATCAAATTTGAGGTCGTCAATTACAGCGCATTGTTCAACATCAGTGGCACCGGAACGGTAATAGGCATGAGCGAGCCCTTTTTTATCCCATTTGCGTTTGTCCACTTTGAAAATATCAACATAGCGCACGGTTTTACCATTTGGCATAATCATTTGCTCTACCTCTCCAACCAAAGTTTTATTGTGATTGATAAGCACTAGCATGCCTGCCCCGAACGCGCCCAGTAACATGATGCCTCCCCAATAGTATTGTTGCTCTATCTCGTTCTCACTGTGCATCTTTGGCTCGCTTGGCCAGCCAAATGGGGCCGCATAATCATTCCAGCGCGGTTGCTTTAAGTCAGCTTTGTTAATGTGACCAAGATCCCTTGCTTTTTTAAGCCAATCATTCAGCTCTACTTCGCCCTTACTCCTCGCAACATCATAACTCGCCATCACATCGCTTTCAAACCACGCCTTTTTCTCTGCAATGATGTTCTCCTTGGGATATCCCACTTTGCCGTCATAACAAAAATACAACCCCATTCCTAAAAACATCGCAGCCATCAGCCCCATGCGGCGATAATACCAAGGCGCGATAACGCAAACGATCACTTCATCATGAGAAACGGCGGAGTGTGCATTCATTGCATCAAATAAAACCATTTTATCTCCTTGATGCAAGTCTTGATACGGAACAAAGAGTGGCCACGGCAATGCTAAGCGCGAACACTTTTTGTACGTCATAATTGGTCAGATAATTGCAAGTAGCCTCCTGAAGGCTTGATTTACCTTGTAGTTTTTGAAAAAATGAGCGCTGGCATGAACCTTGCAAGAGTGCTAACCCAGTTGAATTAAAACGTTAAGGTTTACACCTTACATCCCTCCCCTCAATATGTTGATGGGGTATTCACTTATTCTTTTTAGTTAATCTCACGCAAAATCTAGCATCCTCATGACGCACTATTACTCGCTCCCTGCACTTTGCCTGTTCTTGGCTGTATTCTCACTAAACGCACAGGACGGCCCTGAGCCCTCCAAGCAGCCCAAGCCTTCCACCGAAGGTGAAATAAAGGCCGCGGCAAAATATGAGGAAGCTAAGGCTCGCATCAAAAAAACCAGTGACACCACCTATGAACTTGGAGACATCAAGTTCAACAGCACCACCAAAGAAGTCCGCATACCAGCTTTGCTTAACATGTCAGAAGGATTGTTGGAATATGTACTGGTGACAGAGAACGGAAAAACTCACGAAAGCCTGTTGCGCACCACTATCAGCCCTACGGAGCTTAATCTCGTCCTGCTTCTATGCAGCTATGAGCCTCATATTAAGGAGTCAGCCCAATTCCTCCCAACCCCGCGTCCCGAAACCACGGCGATGATGGAGAAACCCATGGAGAAACCGGGGGCCAATCGCATTCAACTTACGGCACAATGGAAAGACAAGGACGGCAAAGAACAAATCGGCCCCGTCACTCAATGGATTCATAATCGCATCACCAAGAAACCACTGGCGTTGGATCATTGGACCTATACCGGCTCTGTCATCAACCTAGCTGGCTTTGGCGCTGAGTATGATGGGTCGATTGGCGCTCTTTATTTTGATTTGGGAGCCATGATCAACTGCCCAGTTAACGATAATGTTAAAGATGATGTTTGGACCGTCGAAAAAGGTGCCACCCCCCTTGTGGACACACCTGTCACACTCATTATTACCCCTTTTGCTGACTCATCAATTACCAAATAATACCATGAAAATTCCAAGCCTCGCTCTTTTTGTTGTCGCGACACTCTTCTCAAGTGTTTCAATGGTTCCAGGCCAGTCCACCCAATCGGATCGGCATGCTTCGATGAAGCAGGAAATTGAGCTTTCTGTAAGCCGTGCATTGACATTTTTGAAGTCGCAACAGAACAAAGAAACTGGAGCCTGGAGCACGCCCGATGAGCCCGCGATCACGGCATTGGTACTCAGTGCTTTTTCAGGTTACCCAAATCGTAAACCCATGGATGCACTGCCCGTTGAAGCAGATCGTGGATATAAATTCCTCATGGAGAATGTTAAAGCCGATGGCGGTGTTTATGGCAAAGGACGGGCGAACTATAATACCGCGCTCTCACTGCTCGCTTTTACCCTGAACCCCAAACCGGAATATAAACAGGTCATTCTTAATGCCCGTAAATTCGTGTTCGGACAACAGAACGATTTTGATGAAAAAGGCGCGACCGATAATCCCTTCGATGGCGGCATTGGCTATGGTAAACCAGGCACAGATACACCTGCTCATGCTGATCTTTCCAACACCCATTTCGCTCTTGAAGCACTGCATTACTCAAAGAAACTCTTTCAAGACGATGGAGCACCTGATGATAAAAAGAATGACCTCAATTGGGGCGCTGCCATCAAATTTATTGAGCGATGCCAGAACCGTCCCGCATCCAACGATCAAAAATGGGCCAGCAATGATCCAAAGAATGCAGGGGGCTTTGTCTACGAACCAGGCAGCAGCAAAGCAGGAGAAGACAAGCTCGATAATGGACGCACCGCGATGCGCTCTTATGGAAGCATCAGTTATGCAGGCATGTTGAGCTTTATTTATGCAGGACTCACCCCTGATGATCCAAGAATTCAAGCCGCCATTAAATGGTTGGGTGACAACTACACACTCGATGAAAACCCTGGAATGGGGCAGGAAGGTCGCTACTACTATTATCATACCATGGCCAAGGCTTTGACCGTGGCCGGAGTCGATGAATTGAAAACCAAGGATGGGAAATCGATCGACTGGCGGAATGATTTGAGCCGACATCTCCTTAACAATCAAAAACCCGATGGTTCATGGCTCAATGATACTGGACGCTGGATGGAAAACGATCCCGTGCTAGTCACTGCTTACACCATTTTGGCGCTCGAGCACATTTACCGTTCTTTGTAACAATTTAACATTTCTGTATGTGACCGAGCGTTGCATTATTGTTAGACATACTGCTTGTTAGCCCCAATGCCCTCTCACCCCCTCCTTCCCCTCTTACAACAGAACCGTGCATGGTCAGAAGCTATGCACGCTAAGGACGCCGACTTCTTTTCCCGTTTAACACGTCAACAAGCTCCTGAGTACCTCTGGATTGGGTGTGCCGACAGTCGAGTGCCGGCCAATGAAATCGTCAATCTCCAGCCTGGCGAGTTATTTGTGCATCGCAACGTAGCCAACGTTGTGGTTCATACCGACCTCAACTGCCTCAGCGTCTTACAGTTTGCCGTCGAGGTCATCAAGGTGAAGCATATCATTGTCTGCGGTCACTACGGCTGCGGTGGTGTTCATGCAGCGATGATGAACAAAAAGCTTGGCCTCATCAACAACTGGCTCCGTCACATTCAGGATGTAAGTCAAAAATATGACTCTCACTTGAGCTCCATCATTGAGGAAAGCGCCCGCACAGATCGTCTCTGCGAACTAAATGTCATCGAGCAGGCGGTCAACGTCTGTCAAACAACCGTCGTTGAAGGTGCCTGGGAACGCGGCCAAGAACTCCATGTCCACGGTTGGATTTACCGCCTCAATGATGGCATCATCCGCGATCTCAAGATGTCCGTGAGTTGTACCGAAGACATCACAGCCATCCGGGATGAAGCCGCTCATAAGCTGTTCTCTAAACCACCGTTATGGTTGTAGTGGTTGGTGATGAAATGAAAGAAATATCGAGAAGCGTCATCATCTAAGTCAATCACCCTATTTTGCTTTAGTGCGTGTTATGGTGCTGGTCGTTAGAATCGCTCGCAGAAGCGCATTGTCAGGCGAGTCTAAGTTTGCCGCTGGCAGCTCTGCCAGTTGAAAAAGTAATCGCACACAAGGTTGATTCAAGGTCTCAGCGTTGAGTTTTCGCTCAGCGTCATCAGGACGAACGAAGTGTTGAAGGATGTGCTTGTGCAACCAGTAGTCAGCGGGCACCTCTGGGTTGGATGCTCGATTATTTCG
>VFKY01000284.1 GCA_009885275.1 Verrucomicrobiota bacterium
AACCGCTCCGCGCGGCACGACGGTGCTCGGCGCATACGGATTTCCGCGTATATAAATAGGCATGTCGGCGGGCTTCGGACCATCACTCATGGCGAAGGCCCTCGGTGTCTTGTCCTGGAAAAACTCGGCATGGTTGATCTCGCCAGCAAGCTTTTTGAGCTTGGCATCAAGTTCGTCATGGCACTTCTTGAGGGCGGCTTCCTCGTCAGCAGGATTGGCGTCAGCAGCGAGCGTGATGTCGCGCTGCGCATTGTCCGTGGCGACTACTTGGAGTGCTGGCGCAGTGGGTTTGCCGAGAGCAGCGAGTTGTTTGGTCACTTCTGCTTTCTCGTCAGCGAGATTCTTCTGCTCAGCCTTGAGGCTGGTGATGCGCTGCTGCGTTTCAGCTTCGAGTTTTTTCCTCGCTGCGAGCTGCGCTGGCGTTTCGGGCAAAACACTGCTGTTCAGTGTGCTCCAGACACCCATGTCAGGCATCTTGTGAGACGATGGCGAGCTGCGCAGCATGCCCGCGATGCCATAGTAATCCTCCACGCCAATGGGATCAAATTTGTGATCGTGGCAGCGCGCGCAGCCGAGCGTCATGCCCATGAAGGTCTGGCCGATCTTGATCATCTGCGTGTCGATGTGATCAGTCTCCATCTTTGCCTTGTCGGGGTTCACGATCTCGATGTCGCCCACCATGAGGAAGCCGGTGGCGATGATTTTTTCCGCACGATCCTCGGCGGATTTCGACGGCATCAAGTCACCCGCGATCTGCTCACGTACGAACTCATCGAAAGGCTTGTCCGCGTTGTAGGCGTTAGTGAGGTAATCGCGATAACGCCATGCATATTCGGCATAGACACTGTTCGAGGTGCCAATCATGTCCGCGTAACCAGTGAGATCGAGCCAATGCCGCGCCCATCGCTCGCCGTAGGCTTTGGAGTTTAACAAACGATCCACGACGTTCTCGAATGCATGCGCCGTGGTGTCGCTCTTAAACGACTGCACCTCCTGCTCGGTTGGTGGCAAGCCGGTGAGGTCAAGGCTCACGCGGCGAAGCCAAGTGTAGCGATCTGCATCGCTCACGGGTTTGATACCCCTTGCTTCGAGCTGCTTGAGAATGAAATGATCCAACGGATCGAGCGGCCATGTAGCATCCTTCACAAGCGGCGGCTTTGGATTGCTCACGGGCTGAAAGGCCCAGAACTTCTTGCCTTCAATGAGATCAATAACGCGCTTCTTCTTCACTGCGGTCACCACTTCCGCCGCACGCGGATCAGGCGCACCGAGCTTAACCCACTGCTCCAGAATCGCGATCTCTTCCGCAGCCAGCTTGCCTTTCGGCGGCATCTCGTAATCTGCGTCCAGATAGCGGACCGCTTTGATCAGCAGGCTTTTCTCAAGTTCGCCGGGTGTGATCGCGGGTCCAGTGTCTCCGCCGTGCTCCCAGCCGCTGCGAGAATCCAGCGCGAGCCCGCCTTTGATCTTCTTTTCGTGCGAATGGCATTCGTAGCATCGCTCAACCAGCAATGGACGCACCTTCGATTCAAAGAACTGCATGTTCTGTGGCGTAGTCTCCGCCCGCATGGTGGCGCTCCAAACTCCGAGCAATAAGACAAGTATAACCTTCGATGCAAGGCTACCGAGTCGGCGCTTGCGCACGGGTGCAGCAGATTCCACCCATGGAATATCCTCTGAAGATTGTGTCGCAGGAAACCATTCCGCACTTCCACGGATATGCGTCGCCATCGTCTTTTCAGCGAGCTCTGGGTTACCACTTGCGAGAGCGTCGAGCAATTGGCGATGAGCATTCACCGTGATTCGACGAGGCTCAAACGCAAGCCTCTCTTGCAACCGATGCGAATAGGCTAAACACATCTCAAATTGCCAACGAATCCCCATCCAAGCGGCAATCAGTCGGCGATGACCTGAGAGTCGCACTACGTATTCATGCATCTCAACATCCAGATGCGATAACTCACCAAGCGTTCTCGCGGCCTCTTGTTCGCGGATATTCTCTTTTAGCACTCGCGTGTGTTCCTTACTCCACCGACCTGCCGCCAGACGTGCCGCCAGACTCTCCAATGCAATGCGCATCAGGCGAATTTCCTCAAAATCTTCCGGAGCCAATCGGCGCACATGCGTGCGACTGCGATCATTAAACTCCACCAACCCCTCACGCTCCAGAGCAATGAGTGCCTCACGAACCGGGGCGCGACTGGCACCGAATCGTTCTGCCAGCACCGGTTCCGCCAAAGCGGTGCCGGGCTTGATCACACCCTCGACAATATCCCGCCGGATCTGATGCGTGATTTCATCCGCGATATTGCGCAATGAAACGGAAGAGTGATCGGATTTGTCTTTCTTGGTCATAACGCGATTTAAATAGTGTCGACACAAACTGTCGACACTATTACGCCCTCTCTTTTTAACCTCTTTCAAACTTACTGATTATTTTATCAAAAAAAATCGACTGCTGTTCCCTTTCAAAATAGGACTTTGATTTCCATAGGTTAAGCGTATCGCATTCCTAAAGTCGTTAGGTCATATGCATTTCCCTCCACTCGGTTCTATCCTTCGCACGTACTTAGTCCTGTGCCCGCTCACGATCAGCCTGTGTTCAGGCGGCTCCACAGTCAATGCTGCGTCCCCTCCCGTTTCACAGTCTTCGGTCAGTCACGCTCTGTCGACGCATCCCAAATTCATGGCCGATCCGCTAGAGCCGATAAACCGGGGAATTGGAAACATAAACGGCGGTATTCTCATAGGAATCATGCAGCCATCCGGCAGAGTTTATCGGGCCATCGTTCCGCCGCCAGCGCGACGCTCCATCAACCATTTTACCCGCAACATCACCTACCCGACGCGGCTCGTGAACAATATGCTGCAAGGCCGCTGGGCGGATGCCAGTGATGAATCACGCCGGTTCCTCTGCAACACTACCGCTGGCGTCGGCGGTTTTCTTGACGTCGCGACCCGATGGAAGATGCCGAAGTCTAACGCGAATTTCGGACAGACCTTAACCCACTGGGGTTGGAAACCGGACACCTACCTCATGATCCCCATGCTCGGGCCTAGCGATGACTGCCATGCTATGGGTCTGGCGCTGGATAAAGCATCAGAACCTTGGAATTATTTCTTCCCCTACAACCTCGCGTCTTATGGTTCCACCTACAATCGACTGTCTGACCAGACCGAGGATGCTGTGCAATACATTCACACCGAAGCTGACCCCTACGTTGGAGCCAAAAATATTTGGACCTATATTTCCAAAGACACATCACCTGATTGGCAATCTCATGGAGCAAAAGATCCAGGGACTTTGCAAACGCTCGGTGTAGCCTTGATCAAACCCAAGGATCCCAAATTTCTTCAACACGGGAGAACCATGAGCGTGCGCATGTCATCCACAGGACGAAACATGAAGCTCAACTATTGGCTTCAAAAAACGAACGCTCCTCTTGTTTACATTTCACCCGGACAAGGCCTGCATCGAGAATCGAATGTGACGCTCGCGTTGGCAGAGATGATCTTTGAGAATGGCTACTCGGTAGTGACCACTACCGGCGTGTTTCATCCGGAGTTCATGAAAAACGCAGCCACCGTCGATCTTCCTGCTTATCCTCCGAATGATTGCCATGACCTGCTCACAGAGTTTACCGACTTCGACCGTGCCCTTGAAAAAAAGCATCCTGGATTATTTGGCAAACGCGCACTCGTTGGATTTTCGATGGGAGGATTCCAAGCGCTTTATCTTGCTGCGCGCGAGAAACAGGCAGCGCCCGACCTATTGCACTTTGACCGTTATGTAGCCATCAACACCCCGGTGGATCTCCAAGTTGGTTACAAGTCCATCGACCATTGTTATGACGCAACCAAAGCATGGCCGGCAGATAAAAGGCAGACACTGGTGAACACGGCCGTGCATAAGGTCGCGAGTCTGCTGAATATGCCGGCAAGTTCCCAGGCGACTCTTCCGTTCAATGCCATCGAGTCAAAGTTCTTGGTCGGCATGTCATTCAAGCTGACTCTTCGCGACACGATCTTCAGCAGCCAGATGCAGCATAATATGGGCGTTCTTCAAACTCCACTTTCGAAATGGCGGCGCGACCCCTGTTACAACGAGATCTTGCAATATTCATTCGATGACTACTATCATCGCTTCGTCCTTCCTTACTATATGAAGGCTGGTGTCGGAGCTGCTGACTTCACGCGTGAGGTCAACTTGCGGACCTATGAGCGAAACCTCCGTGTCAATCCGAAGATCCGGGTTCTCGTTAACCACAATGATTTCATTCTCAATCCCAAAGATATTTCCTGGCTTAAATCTACCTTACCCTCATCGCGCCTGACGATTTTCCCGAATGGCGGCCACCTCGGAAATCTCACGAGCCCACCGTTTCAGCAAAAGATCATCCGTTCCTTGGAAGGTCTATAAGATGACAAAGGTGCAGACAAAATCTTTTGCGCATTCCATAGAATCTTGCTTACTCGATTACTGTCACCGGCATGCCGACTTGCAGCAACCCTTTCCCTCGAGCGATGAGATTTTGACCAAACATAACTCCCTCCTCTTCGCGACGATAGGTGCTCAAAGTTCGCAAGGGTTCTTGCTGAGCATCAAGCTCGCCGGTGTCGGGATTGCGCGTGGTCAGCACGCAACGCGAACACTTTTTTACCAGCTCAAATTCAATCTCGCCTATGCGTATGCGCCGCCAAGTGTCTTCCGCATATGGATCACTACCGGCGATGACTAGGTTCGGCCGAAAATGACGCATATCCACTGGCTGACTTATGCGCGTATTTAAATCATTTAGTGAGCCTTCACCGATCAGCAACAGCGGGAAACCGTCCGCAAAACTCACCTGTTCTCCTGCAAGCGCGTATGCCGGATCGATCGCCCGTTTCGCGCTCTCGTCCATCAACACCACTTGCGTCGCCATGCCCAAGACTTTGCTAAACCAGTCACTAGCGCCGCCTTTAGCCGCTAACGCTGAGACACTGTCATTCCAAACCTGCACGGTGATTCGCTCACCATCGGCAGGCGGAGCGCTGAGCACTAATTCCGGCATACCACTGGCGTTAACTCGCAACTCCTGGCCGTCTATCGTGGCCACCACCTGCGTCAACACACCATGTTTGCGTTGGGTAATAAATCGACCATTGGCATCAACCAACATCCAGCGTCGATCATGACGCAAACCGCGAGACTCAACCTCAGCCTGTTCTAGCGCCAGCAAGCGCGTGGATTTGATTGGGTAAATCCAAAGGCAAGCCAAATGCATGTCTGATGCTCTGGGGATACTCAAGCCATTCAGTGCTGTCATTGTTGTGAGCACTGTCACCCATGCCGCCGTCACCGCAACTCCCGCAAGCAATTCTGAATCGCTAACCTGCATTTCTCCATGAAATCAACGTCGCCCCTGAGACGTCCGATCAATCATGTCCACATAGATCTTCCGCCGTTCCTCCATGCCGAGTCCCTTGTTGCGCAATTCGAGCATTTGTCGGTTGATGTTCTCGCGCTGCCCCACACTCAACGTTGAGAGTTTTTGCACAATCTCAGGGGGCGGTTCCTTGGGGTATCCGTCGGAGGAAAATCCTTCGCGATAGTTCACAGCGGCCTGTTGTGCCTCTTGCGCTTGAGCCGAACTCAATGGTGGAGCGTTTTCACTGGTACCATTGGAACTATTCACACCATTGTAACCAATGCCCGACTTGCCTGAGACAATTTTGGGCGGCGGTTTTTGGTAGCGGATGGCGATAACCTCTCCTCCCGCGATTTGAATATTAACCGCCAAGGTTTGGAGGTTGGCGGCATTACCTCTGATGCCGACCAACTGCCATCCTTGAGCGTTGGCAGTTTTGGAGACGAGATGCGATATCATTGACCTAGTGTCGAGAAGGGTGGCAAAAACATCGTTCTCGACACGTGCGATGCCCGTGAGAATGAGTGAATCAGAAACGCCCAAGGAACGAGTGAAGGGCGAGTTCGTTAGGAGCGCTTCAAAATCTTCGCTCTTTACAGTTTTAGAAATCGCCAAATCATCGTCCAATGATGGAGTCTGCTCTATCAACTCGACTCCGTGCAACTGCACAGCGCAGCACAGGTTCACAAGAAGGATGCTTCTCGCAAAATTCAAAGCATTCCTCCCAACGTAATACGGCTGTGTCTCATGGTACAAAGTACGGCGCGAACCAAGCAAATCCAAATCTTCACGGCAACTTCCCAAGGCTAAGCCAGCCGGATGCGTGACGATCTTGCTCGGCATTGGCAAAGCGCAGGGGCTTGCCATTTGGCAGTGGATTGATGACACGGAGACCGATCGTTAGTCCTGCGATGGTTTCTTTCTGTAGAACCAGAGCTGCCTTCCATTCACGAGCATCATCACCGGGCATCAGTTCCGTAATCTTCCAGTCAACCGGCCAGCGTTGTTCTATTTTTCCATCCGCGCTGAATGCGGCCAATTCCATACGCCAGTCTTGATAAAATGGGGCCACGCCTTGATTGAGCACCGTGAGGCGGAGTTGCACCTTTGAGTCTGCCCGTGTGATCTCTGCGCTTGAGACATGAAAGTCGTATCCCATTCGTTGGATGTGATTCACCGCACCAGCATAACGGTCCGCTTTGGCTTTCTCTTTAAACATCCCGGATTCCATGAGCCAGCTCACGTGGGTTTGCTTGACGCATTCGGCAAAATTCTGGGCCTGAGAGTGCGCAGGCTTGGGGTCGAAGATTTGACCCCAGATTTCGGGACGGACCTCGCCGCCAATGGGCTGTGTTCGCCATTTATTGAGCGCCTCGTCACCGGCTTTTTTCAAGATGGACATGAAAAACCAATCGTCCTCTATGCCCCGATCCAGTGTGCCCCAAGCGAAGGAGTCATCATGAAATCCCATGTTGTAGTGGGCGTTGGCAGCCTTGTGCTCATTCTCCTTTCCCACCGGATATCGGAGCAAGATGGGACTCTTATTGAATGCCTTTTCATAAGCATCAAGGACGCGGTATTGGGTTTTGGGCGAAGCGAACAGATCCTCACGTGGATAGGAGTGCCACTCTCCCCATGAGCCAAGTAAACCAGCGGTGATGAATCCTATGCGCGGATCGCCATCGTAGCGCTTGCCGAACGCGGCGATGAAAGCCTCAAGCGCAGACACCACTCGCTCGTCATCGTAGTCAGGGGAGTAACACGTCTTATTTTCATCGGTATTCTTCCATGAGGTGACCTTCACCCCCTGCTCTCGCAAGTATTCCGGGAGTCCACTTTTCTGGCCTGGATATTCGATCCAGATGCGAATGACCGCTTGGTTTCCGCGTGTCGCGATTTTGTTTAGCAGGACATCCATAGACTCCCAATCAAAGTTGGATTCCCCACGCATGAGCTTAGCCAAAGGCAGGTAATCAAACTCCAAGCTGTGTGGGAAGTGAGACTCACCTCCTTCGGCGTGGTCCGCATAAGGCACGAGCCCCTTCAGTGGATTATCAGCAGGCGAAGGCCCCGCTTTCAGTTGCGCAACCTCAGCCATGAGAGGCAAGGAAAACAGTGCCGACAAAAGAGTAAGACTAATCGGGTGGAACATTAAAATCATGCAAAGGCATGGCGTGGGTTATGGGCGCGGGTTGATTTATATCAACGGGGCTTGTTGTCATTTCTATCCGTTGCGTCACACCATGGATGCGTTCAATCATCAGATTCAGCGGCCTGTCTTTCAACGCAACTGGGCACAAGGCCTACATGAGGGTATGGCGTGTGTCTAATGTTGCCGCGTTAGCGATCCGAAGGCCTCACTTCCCCGCATCCAAGAATTCTATCGCCTTCTTCAACCACTCGCTTTTTGGGGGTTGATGGCCTTGAGCAGGAATGTTCATCAAATCGACGAACTTAAAGCCTTCTTTCTTGAAGCCGTTTTCGAAGACGGCTTGGGTGTTGATGAGGTTCATGTCTTTTTCGCCAGTCACGAGAACGAAGCGGCACTGGGTCTTTGCAATTTTGGCAAACTCGTCGTGAGGAATATAACTCATCTGGAAGCGCTGTTTGCCGTCCAATGAAGTGACATCGGTATAAAAATTAACGCCCATGCAACAGATGGTGCCAGTGAAGATATCCGCATAACAAACGCTAAGCATGCTAGCAACGCGGGCACCGCCAGAAAAGCCGGAGACATAGACGCGCGCGGGATCGATTTTAGCGATGCGACGGACGTTGAAGTTAGCATCGATGGCCAGGCGCATGCGATCAAAGATGCTGCGAGGATTACCCGACTTGTGTGCGCCGATAAAGATGAGTTTCTTTTCGGCTAATAAGGCCTCCCATTCGGCCGGGATGTCTGGTTTATCACTGGCGCTGATCCAAATGAAAAGGCCATACGATTCGGTGGCGCGATAGTTTTTCGGCAGGAGGATTTCGAAGCTCTCTTTGGTCACGTCGTAAGCAGGTGGCGTCTCGACGGCGTGGAGGCGCAGCTTGATTTCGAGGGCATCAGAATGCGGTGGGGACTCCGTAAAAGTAATGGCACTGAGGACACCAGGCTTAAGGTCAGCAGCAAGGCAACAGAGACTCGATGAACAAAGAAGCAGTAAGAGCCGGAGCATCACTGCTAGGAAATTAGTTTTTTTAATTGCAGACATAGTTAGCCTTGGGTGCGCAGATGAAATAAAAAGGGAGCGTTTAGCGTTCCAATAGCGGCTCCAACCACAGGCCCCAAGCACCACTTGCGCCAGCCGGCGTGAGCAAGGTCAGCAGCTCCATCTGCATGATGCCAGTCACCTCGACGTTGAAGGCCACGGGTTCTCCAGGTTTTACCACGCCCGAGCGCCATAGTTCTTTTCCATCACCACGGATGACAAATTCCACAGGCCCGTAGCCGTTGTCAGCAATACCGCCATGACCACGCAGACGTGCCCAACCAGCACCAAGTCGGTAAACATGTTTAGACTCTGCGTGGGCATAGATGCCGTGCGTGTACAATTGACCTCCACTCATCATCGGATCTTGCGGTGGCTGGCGATCATAATGCACACCACCCCAGCCAGTCGAAGCAGACAGCGGGCGCGTGTCAGACAATGGAATGGCTTGGGTCGCACTAGGAATCTCAGCCGGTTCGGGCTTGTCTTTATCTTTGGTGGGCTCAAGCAAACGTTTCACAATATCCCGTGAACGTGGATCCAGCACGACACGGACACTTTCTGTCAACGGGCTGCTCCGGGCCGCATCCAAAGCTGACATCAGACCAAGATAACTGGTAGCTGGTGTCACGTCAAAACGCCCCTTACTGAACGCGTATGGGAAGGCTGGTTTACTATTCTCACCTGCATCTGCAGTCTTCGCGCCGTTAACACAACAAGCAACCAGACGGAATTCGCCAGTAGGTCCCTTGTTCGCCACCGGAGCACTGACCACAACATGAAAAGTACCGTCCGCTGCTGGCACGGTGGCACCGATCTGCGCATCGTAGTTACTGCCTCCTGTCGGATCGGCGTAACCAATCACAGCGTACACTGGAGTCTTACCTGCTATCTTTCCGCTGATGATCGCAGCCCCCTGCTCATTCGTGCGTACCGCAATATCCTTCCAAGTAACCTCGGCAAGTTCGTGCATGGCCTTCACTGACCCAGAGAACTGGACATGACTGAGTAGGCGCAAGGCATCGCCAAAACTAAGAAAGGTCCCCCGTCCCTCGCCGCGAACGTCTTCACCCATCGAGCGGTTTCCCGATCCCATCAATGCCGTGCCACGCGTTGCCTTTTCCTCCGGCGATTCCGCGCAATGAGGAAGACCGAGAGCGTGACCAAGTTCATGCACCACCCCGCCAACAAAAATCGAATTGTAACGACCGACCGAAATTTTACCGTATTCCCCATCTTGAAGCATCGCCGTCTTTTCACTCAACAGTTGAGGATCGAGTAGCGGCGAATCGACCTGCCACGCCGTACCTTTGCGGTGATCACCACTGGCATAATATGGGCTGCTTTGACGCATGGTGCGTTTCTCCGCGTCCCAGATCGCCAAGTTACAGAAGATCACCAAGGTTTCATCGTCCGATGAAATCCCCTCCTTTGCCAACTCCGCAACGCAGTCCTTACGAATATCTTGGCCGCTTTCTCGACGATAAAACAGAAACGGATTTACTCCCTTCACCACCCGCAACTTCAAGAGGCCATCAGCTTCCAATTCTAAGTTCACGGTTTTTCTACCCAACCCATACGATGCCATCTGGCTAGCGTAAAATTCCTGAGTGTAAAGCATGACCCGTGTCAATCGCTCGCGATATCCAGGTGCGGGCTCACGATCGGCAGGCGTCCAATAGATCACCCGCAACTGACGGGTAGCGCGCTCAGGTTGCTGGTCTTCCCAAGTCTTGATCAACGCCATCGCTCGCGCCACATCCACACCTGCCGGTATCGGAGCGCTCTGTATTTCGCTACCACATAAGGCCACAGCACCAAGAAAATATGCGATCAACAAACCATGTACTGCTAGGAAATTAGTTTTGCGGGTAGCTGGCTTCGTTGAACATGGATTGGTCATGAGGTATTCGGGAAGTGATTAAAAAATGCGGAGGCTATCCATTGTGTGTTTCTGGGGAGTTATCGAGCGCTAGCGACCAGTCGAAACATTAATCTGAGAGGAATTCAACGTAGCTGGACAAGATTTTCTTAGCCGCGACGCAAGGTTTCGGACTTCTTATTCTAATTCGTAATCAAATTGAGACGGTCTTTACTAACCACTAATGAGCACTCATGAACACTAATGCCTGAGAGACGGGCTGCATACTTTGAGGGCTTACGCGTGCGTTAGGCTCTGCATGATTAGTGAACATCAGTGTTTATTAGTGGTTTAAAAAACTTAGTGGTAAGTCTCATCTTGTAAGCAAACAGGGATTAACCCTATCGTACCCGCTTTCAGATCAATGCCTTATTGCCTCGTCAGAGATGTAGCAAACAACAGGCGAATAGGTATGATGATAAAATCCGTCTCCCTCCACTCATGCTCAACAGTAATCGCCGTCTTGCTTTCGCCATCATACTCATGGTGCTGCCGCTTCGTGGCATCATGGGAGAGACTATTTCCTCTGCGCATAGATTTGCGCCGTGGCTCAGTCCGGCTCTGCGTCAAATCGCAAAAGAAGAATCTGAGCTGCAGCAAAAACTCACCAAACTCCCCGCCGCACCAGTGCCGCATTTGACCGGACGACTGGGCTTCCACAGCGGTTATTCAAATTCCGCAGATACGGTCGAATGGGTGCAACTGGATCTACGAAACACGGAGGCCCTCGATGCGGTGGTGATTGTTCCTGCAGCGACCGACATCGGTGACACGCCAACCTCTGGCTATGGTTTTCCAGTGCGCTTTCGCGTCGAGCTTTTAAATGACAAAGACGATGGCACTAGGGAATTGATTGCAGATTACACCCAG
Organism: Verrucomicrobiota bacterium; assembly: GCA_009885275.1. Taxonomy (GTDB): domain Bacteria; phylum Verrucomicrobiota; class Verrucomicrobiia; order Verrucomicrobiales; family Verrucomicrobiaceae; genus Verrucomicrobium. The sequence continues at coordinate 11,400 of VFKY01000284.1, forward strand.
GAAGACTTTGCAAACCCCGGGGCATTGCCCATTTTTCTGACTACCCAAGGACATCACGCGCGCTATGTGCGTATCACTGCTACGCGATTGTATCGAGAGGGCGATCGTTACCTCTTTGCGCTCGGAGAAGTTATCCTACTGCAAGGAGGGCGCAATCTGGCGGGACGACTCGTGCAAAAGGAAGGGCGCAATGATTTCGACAAAAGTCGTTCTATGGGAGCACAGCCACTATGGGGAATAGGTAATCTTGTGGATGGTCATGGAATCCTTGGCTCACCGGAGGGCACTGAACCAAGTTCAACGCTCGGGTATCAGAGTCACTCTATCTCCATGGCGCTTGAACCTGCGCCGCCAGCTCGCTGGGTACAAGTGGATCTCGGCACCGAACAAATAGTGAATGATGTGCGGCTTTTTCCAGCTCACCCTCCGGAGTTTGCTCATCGTCCGGGTTTTGGGTATCCCCCCACCCTCAAAGTGGAGATATCCAACGATCCTGAATTTCATACCTCCATTCAGCTAACCGGGTTTCAAGGGGTCAATCACCCCGATCTACAAGATCACACGAATCCAGGTGACAACATGATGGTTTATACCAGTGCTGGTGAATCCGCGCGTTACATTCGGGTAACTGCACAACGGTTTTTCGATTCCAATGGAAAGTTCTTTTTTGCGCTATCCGAACTTCAAGCGCTCTCGAATGGCAACAATATCGCCCTCAACAAACATGTCACCGCTTTCGATTCCATTGAAAAAGACGGGTGGTCTAAGGCTTCTCTGGTGGATGGCTTCACGAGTCGCGCCAATATTGTCAAGTGGCCGGAGTGGCTTGCGGGACTTTCCCAAAGACGGGAGACGCTGCAACAGCTAGCGCTTTTAAAAATAAGAAGCAACGCCTTGGTCAGCAATCTTCAATCGATGGCGCTATCCGCCTTGGGTGGGCTGGTGTTACTGGCGATCGTGATCTTGTCATTTCAAGTATTACGACAACGACGGAGACGCCACCTTGAAATGGAGGCATTGCGTCAACGTATTTCTCAAGACTTGCATGATGAGATCGGGAGTAGCCTGGGGAGCATTGCTCTCATCAGTCAGGATGTGATCGCGAGTGGTGGCGATGCATCACAAGTGCGCCATGAATTGATCGAAATTCAGGATATTGCCCGCGAAACGGTGGATGCTATGCGTGACATTGTGCGACTCGTGCAGTCCGATCGTTATGGCCAAGCCAACTTGACCGCGCAGTTGCGAGAAGCCGCAGACCGCGCTTTGAGAACTCTACCCCACACGTTTTCGGTAGAGGCTGAAGAGGCTTTTAACAAGCTTCCCATGGATCAACAGCGCGATGTGATACTCATGTTCAAGGAAGTGCTCCACAACATCACCCGCCATGCCGAAGCCACTGAGGTGAAAATCACCCTCACTCAACAAAACGGCGAACGCATTCTCACCGTGCAGGACAACGGTCGAGGATTCGACCCTGCCTCATCCTCCAGCGACGGCATGGGATTGGTGAACCTCCGTCGCCGTGCCACCAAGATCGGCGGCAAGATCACTCTATCTTCCGCGCCCGCCCATGGCACCACATTGACGATTACCCTTCCCGCTCCATGATTGAAGAAAATAGACTTACCACCACGCCCCTTCAAGTCTGGCTCATTGAAGATCATGCCGTCTATGGAGAACGCCTCCAACGCGCGCTCAATCGTATTGAAGGTATTCACTGCAAAGAACGTTTCACCGCTTGCGAGGACGCCCTCACTGCACTCGCCAATCAGGCTGCGCCCAACGTCATCCTGCTCGATGTCGGACTTCCCGGCATGAGTGGGCTGGAAGGGATCAGCTTGCTCCGTGTACAGGCTCCACGTTGTGCCATGATTATTCTCACGGTATTTGAGGATGACGAAAAAATCTTCCGTGCCATCTGCGCCGGCGCGGTGGGTTACCTGCTCAAGACAGCAACACCCGATGAAATCGCCACGGCGCTGCACACCGCTGTCGCAGGTGGTTCGCCGATGAATCCCCGCATCGCTCGTCGCATGCTCGACATGTTTTCCAAAGCCAATCCCCCGCAACGAGACTACGGCCTGACACCGCGGGAGCACGACATCCTCCAATTGCTGGTTCAGGGCAAAACCATCAAAGAAGCCGCCTTTCAGCTAGGTATCGGGTTTTACACTGCGGATGAATACATCCGTAGCGTCTATGGCAAGCTTCAGGTGCGCAGCCGCGGCAGCGCCATCGCGAAGGCAGTGAAGGAGAAACTCGTGTCCCAGGCTCCCGAACAGAAGGATTAACCCGACCGCCACTTTTGAACACCAAAGGTGCAACCCTATACCAGCCCAGGGCAACGCCCTGGGTTCACGTGCAGCATTGATTCAAGCCCCGAAGGAGCGGCACCATAACGGTGCATCATAGGTCGCCCTCTCAGGGCTTCATCCCATAGCGTTACTAGTCCTAGAGCGTTGGCCTAGGCTGATTTGTTGCCGGCCCTTTGGCCCTCAATCGCGGAGCTCGGGATTAAGAAGCCATGGGCATGGAGCGT
>VFKY01000183.1 GCA_009885275.1 Verrucomicrobiota bacterium
CGATTCCTGATCTTCCGGAAAATTACATCCTGCTCCACCCCTACTCTCGAGGCGATGGCAAATCTCTTACCCGCGAAGTCCTACAGGCATTATGCGACTGCCTTCACTCTCATCCCGTTATTCTCGTTGGACGAGTGAATGAAGCCCCAAGTATTACAGGAAAAAACATCCTTACATTACTGAATCAAACAAATTTGCACGAACTCATCTGGCTGATACGTCATTCAAAAGCATGTATAAGTGTAGACAGCGGCCCCATGCATATAGCTGCTGCGGTGAATGATAGAACACTAGGTATTCACACTTGGAGCAATCCGCAAAAAGTCGGCCCTTATAATCCTCATGCTGTGGTCTGGAAAGCTGGGCGTATTGCCCCAAGAACAGAATTTACCAAAGAGGAACTAGTGACATCCAAAAATATGGATATCAGCGACACACGCCGAATGGCGGATTACATTCTTGGTAATTGGTTTTGATTGCTTTCATGGGCTGCCCATGGAGGATAAATGTCACATTTTATGCCAAACTGGCGTTCCAATGCATTTTATCTAAGCCGCAATCCCACCTTTTTAATGAAAGGTGTAGCCTACATTCTTGGCTTTTTTGTCACAGTCGCTATTGCTGCACATTTAATATTCTCAAGTGCGGAAGTAAATAATACCGCCAGTATGGCGACTGCATTAGCCGAGAAAACGCAGGAATCCTATAACTCACTCTTGCGAGAATCAAAAAAATCTCCGGATCACCTGGCTGAATGGCTACGAGATACTGCGGCTTTGAGAAAACACTTACACCCCACGGACCGGCTATCATTTGATAGCGCCATCATCAAAATAGGAGGGGTGAATTTTAATTCACTCATACAGCATCACGCCATTGATCCCCTACAGAAAGAGATCTTTTCCAACTATGCGCGGTGCATTTTTGATGGCTCAACTGTCAGTCAAAGTAATGCCCGCAACTTTCTACGTGAGAACGCTGGATCAAAGGATTCCACACGTTTTGCCAATGAATTTTACGCAGACATTCTTGCGCATGAAAATAAGCAAAAGGAGGCTCTATATTTTTACCTCCTTGAGACAATCTATCCCGAAGCTTCCTATGCTCGATTGATGGCAGGCCGAATTGCTCTGAATTTGAAGGATATTACAGCGTTGAATGAACTCACTAAAAATAGGGAATTCGTCATCCAGTGCACCTCATCTATGCTTTTGAAAATAGCAAAGCTGCTCGATGACAAGTCTCTGCTATTCCGAGGATTATGGACAATGCAACTGAATCGCATTTCGCAATTCATCGGACTGAGTATCGCCATATTCAGCGCTGCGCTCTGGTATGTGATTTTGATCACTTCGGCAAATTTGCGTCTAAGAAAATCCATCAACTATCTTCCAACCATATTTGCGGGCATGCTGAGCGTATGGTTGCTTCACACGTTACAGATCACTCTTCAATATGATGTTGATCCGGCTTTTGATGCTGAATTGTCGATAGGGCATAAAATATTTTATTGGACCATGTACGTGGGGTTGCCAGAAGAGGTGGTCAAAATATGTCTTTTCATGTTCTTTCTTCCGTTCCTTCTAAAGCAGCGTTCTGCCGCAAAAGCAGCGCTTTGTGGAGGCTGCGTTGGTCTTGGCTTTGCACTCAATGAAAATCTCCAATACTATCAAGACTACGGCATCACCATTGCATTGGGTCGATTACTCACGGCTAACATTATTCACATTTCCCTTACAGGCATACTTGGATATGAGTTGTATCTTCTTTTCGAATCACGATTTCATCGCGCAATCGAGTTTATACTCATGTTTGGAGCAGTAATACTAGCACACGGTCTTTATGATTTTTGTGTCGTAGAAACCTCCATTGAGGGGCTTGAAATTGGCAGCATCATCATTGTCGCATTGGCAGCCCGTAGTTATTTGCAACGCTTGCATGAACAACACGGCTCAGCCACACATCAGCCCGTCTCTCGCACCAGTATTTTTTGTTTAGGGTCATCCTTACTGGTGGGTGTACTCATATTAATAACGGTACTCGACACCAATAGTCTAAAGGGAATCACTCTTGTTTTAAAGGAAGCCATTAGCCTCACAACTGTGGCTCTCATTTATCTAAGAGAATTCAAAGAAGTATAATCTGCACCTGCTCACATCATCCAATAACTAACAAAGTCCTGTGAGGTAAACCCCACAGGACTTTGTTTCTGACGGACCAGTTTGTTCGTCTGCTACTAGGCGCTTAAGCGAGCCTTATTATTTCTTTTTAGGAGCCGCTTTCTTAGCAGGAGCTGCCTTCTTAGGAGCTGCTTTCTTTGCAGGAGCTGCCTTTTTAGGAGCTGCTTTCTTTGCGGGTGCTGCCTTTTTAGGAGCTGCTTTCTTTGCTGCTTTTTTAGCCATGGTATTATTCCTCGTTTGGTTTTTGGTTGCTGTTTTTGTTTTGGCCGTGGCGCTTGCAGCATTGCCTACTTTAACAGCAGGTTTTGCTTTGGCATTTCCACGGACATTTGTTGTAAGAGCAACTTTGGAGCCAGCCTTCTGCTGCTCTTCCAATGCTGCCTGTGCTGCGGCGAGACGCGCAACGGGAATACGATAAGGACTGCAACTGACGTAGTTGAGACCAAGTTTGTGACAGAATTTTACACTATCGGGGTCGCCGCCGTGTTCACCACAAATACCGAGCTTAATGTCGGGACGAGTTTGACGGCCTTTAGCCACCGCGATCTCCATCAATTGCCCCACACCTGTGGTATCAAGAGTAGCGAAAGGATTCTTTTTAAACACTTCAGCCTCTGTGTAAGGCATAAGGAAAGATCCCATGTCATCACGGCTAATACCAAGTGCAGTTTGCGTAAGGTCGTTGGTGCCGAAACTAAAAAACTCAGCATTCTGCGCAATTTCGTCGGCAGTAAGCGCACCACGCGGTACTTCAATCATAGTGCCTACTTGATATTCAAACTTTATCTTCTTCTCCGCCATGACTTTGGCAGCAGTAGCATGAACTATTTCAGATTGCAGATCAAATTCCTTCTTGAAACCAACAAGTGGAATCATCACTTCTGGTTTCACTTTGATCTTCTTTTTAGCTACATCTGCGGCTGCCTCAAAAATAGCTCTCGCCTGCATCTCAGTGATTTCAGGATAAGCAATACCCAGACGACAACCACGGTGACCAAGCATCGGGTTAAATTCATGAAGCTGTTCAACTCGGGCAGCAATAGCTTCAGGCTTCACTCCAAGCTTAGCAGCAAGCTCAGTTTGCGATTTACTATCATGCGGAAGGAATTCGTGAAGTGGTGGATCCAGAAGACGAATGGTAGCAGGCAAGCCCTTAAGCTCCGTGAAAATGCCTGTAAAATCATCTCGCTGATACGGAAGAAGTTTTGCCAAAGCAGTTTTACGCGCCTCGAGGGTGGTCGCTAAAATCATCTCGCGCATAGCATCAATGCGGTTCCCCTCGAAGAACATGTGCTCAGTTCTGGTAAGCCCGATACCGGTGGCACCAAAAGCCATAGCGATACGTGTTTGTTCCGGAGTATCTGCATTGGTACGGATTGCAAGCTTAGTAGCCTGTTCGCACCACTTCATCAATTGAAGGAACCCTTTGAATTTTTCAGAACTCTGCGCGACTTTGTCACCATCAACAATGCCAGTTATGATTTCAGAGGATGCTGTCTTCAACTGACCACCATAAACAGTGCCAGCAGTACCGTCGATGCTCATGAAGTCGCCTTCATTGAAGGTTTTGCCTGCAGCCTTTACAGTTTTCTTTGCGTAGTCGATCTCAAGCGCAGAAGCACCGCATACGCACACCTTACCCATTTGACGAGCAACAAGAGCCGCATGGGAAGATACTCCACCTTTCGCAGTGAGAATACCGTCAGCGGCGATCATACCACGAAGGTCTTCAGGACTGGTTTCATTACGAACCAAAAGTACTTTTTCACCACGAGCCTCAGCAAGCACCGCGCGGTCTGCATTGAGGTAAATTCTGCCTGACGCAGCACCTGGACCCGCAGGAAGACCAGTAGCGATGACGATCGCCTTCTTGGCGTCAGCGACATCAAAAATTGGAGCCAAAAGTTGATCCAATTGATCAGCAGGATTACGCATAACCGCTGTTTGCCAATCGATGAGTTTCTCCTTGTACATATCCATGGAGAACTTCAAAGCGGCAGCGGCGGTGCGCTTACCATTACGAGTCTGAAGCATGAAAAGCTTACCTTCTTGTACAGTAAACTCAACATCTTGCACATCCTTGAAATGCTTTTCAAGAATAGCGCGAACCTTCATGAGTTCAGCGTAGGGCTTGGGCATCACGTCCTTGAGTTTAGACACAGGCTCAGGCGTACGCACTCCAGCAACCACATCTTCACCTTGGGCATTGATGAGAAACTCACCATAGAATTCGTTAACACCATTTGCCGGGTTACGAGTAAACGCCACGCCAGAACCAGAATTTTCTCCAGTATTGCCATACACCATGGCTTGCACATTGACCGCAGTTCCCCACTCAGAAGGAATATTATACTTACGACGATAAACAATAGCGCGATCGTTCATCCATGATGAAAATACAGCGCCCGCAGCGCCACGAAGCTGATCCCAAGGATTACTAGGTACTGTTTTACCAGTCCTCTCCTTAACCATACTCTTGAAACGTTTAACAAGTTCTTTCTGATCATCAGCGGTCAGATCACTATCCAATATCTGCTTGTGATATTTCTCATGTTTAAACTCTTCGATAACGGTCTCGAATGGCTCATGCTCCTCACCTTCCAATTTCTGAGCACCGAGAACAACGTCTCCATACATTTGCACGAAGCGACGATAGCAATCCCACGCGAACCGCGCGTTCTTTGTGGCAGCGGCAAGTGAAAGGACGGTTTGGTCATTCAAACCAAGATTTAAAATAGTATCCATCATGCCAGGCATGGAATCGCGAGCACCTGAGCGAACGGCAACAAGAAGCGGCATTGCCTTCGTGTCACCAAATTTGCACCCCATGATTTTTTCCATGCCAGAAATTCCAGCTTCAACTTGTGATTGCAATGCTGCAGGATACGTCCGCCTATTTGCATAATAGTAAGTACACACCTCTGTAGATATTGTGTAGCCAGCAGGGACAGGAAGGCCGATGCGACTCATCTCTGCGAGGTTCGCACCTTTTCCGCCAAGCAACGCTTTCATGGAGCCATTACCGTCAGCTTTACTTGCTCCGAAAAAATAAACGTATTTGCTTTTTACTGCACTAACTTTGGAATCTTTTTTTGCCATAACTGATAAACCGTTTTCCGGTCGTGTGTCTCGTATGTTTTGTTAAGTGAAATGTCCGTAATGAATTACAGAATATTTCGCAAGAGTATTTGGTTCATCAAAACTGTCAATACTCTTTGCACGTTTGTTACGCAAAATGGAGAACCCCCGAAAACACCCACGTCACCGGCAACACGTCACCCTTCAGGCATTAAAATATCACTTACCATTACATAGAATAACCATACCGGCTCAAATCTCCCCTCATCACGAAACAACATCGCCACGCTTACATCGCACAACTTCAACGGGGCAATCAGAAGATCGCCTCACACAGTTCGCAACTCCCACTCTCTCCCGCCCTAGAGCCAACAGGGAAAGATCATCACCATCGAGACTGCAACACCATCAGGATAGCTCATCAC
>VFKY01000371.1 GCA_009885275.1 Verrucomicrobiota bacterium
ACATCCGCTTTGTCGTCGCCGTTGGTGTCCTTGAGAAAAAGAAAGCGCGGAGGCTGACTCACAATGACGCCACCGTTCACAAAGACGAGCGCAGTGGGAATGTTCAACTTGTCAGCGAACACGGTGAACTTGTCCGCTTTGCCATCGCCATTCGTGTCTTCACAAATGCGAATGCTGTCGTTGCCCATGCCATCCTCTTTGACCCCATGCGGGTAATCCGCTGTCTCACAAACCCAGCAGCGCCCTCTCTCATCCCACGCGAAGGCAATCGGCTTACGAATATCCGGTTCGGATGCGAAAAGTTGCAACCTCATGTCCGCTGGCACCTGAGTGCGCTCCATGCTGCCTTTCACATTGAAAGGTAGCTGAAAGGTCAAGGGTTCCGGACGCTTTTCGTAGTTGGCGACATTTCCATTCTTCTCACGCTTCTCTTGCTCACGGGAGGCAAGAAAAGTTTCCCAAGTGGCACGACGTTCATCGCCGACCGACCAGATGATCGCATTACGCAACATTGTTTGGAAATCGGCATTGTCCCAAGTTTTTTCATCATGGCCGCTCGCCGTATAAAACACTCGCCCCTTCCCCTGCTCGCGAACCCAGGTCCATGGCTCATGATGATCCCCTTCCACCCGTTCCATCAGGAGCTTGCGTCCCTGCTCGTTAATCTGATCGTGGACGTAGGTTTCATCCCATGTTTCATAAGCATTCACGCCCTGCATGATAGGATGAGTTTTGTCGAGAATCGTCGCCTTAAAGACTCCAGACTTGTGTGACTTAAAGCGCCCTCCTACCATCTCAATGAACTTTGGCTCATTACCAAAACAAGCGGAGGCTGCGTGAATAGGAAGGAAACCATGGCCACTTTCGACAAACTCATTAAGCGCGAAAAACTGTTCGGGTGATATTTTCCCGTGATTCGCATAAAGCAAAACAGCATCGTAATGAGAAAGCATCTCCGTGTTGAGAACCTCAGGCTTGGTGAAATAGTCGAAATAAATCCCCTCGCGCCCCATGTTCTTCATAAGAATGGGACAATACTTCGCGCTATTGTGATGTTCACTTTCGTGTCCAAGGAACAACACACGAATAGGACCGGACGCAGCTTGTAGTGATACCGCCAGAAGGCTGGCAACGAGGGAGAGGATGATTTTTTTCATGTCAATAGAGGATGGTTCTATATACGCCATATATAACGCACAGACTCGACCTCAATCTTATGACATGTTTTGTAACGAATCCGCCATCCAGCATAGACTGCGACTTTGAAACCAATATAAAACTCCCTGCCATATCCATCGTCCAAAGCGCTCAACTATTTAACCTCGCAACATCGCTGAAATAATTCTCTTTCCATTGACCTATTCCTCCCTATTTTCCGTAGCTCATCATCGAATCAATCCCATACTGAATGAGCATCAAACGTGCGTTACTCTCTGTATCCGACAAGACAGGTCTTGCGGATTTCGCCAAAGGCCTTGCCGACATGGGGGTTGAAATCCTCTCCACGGGAGGCACCGCAAAATTCCTCACTCAACAGGGCATTCCAGTAAAGGAAGTATCTGAACACACGGGATTCCCTGAATTATTTGATGGTCGTGTCAAAACGCTACACCCCATGATTCATGGCGGATTACTGCAAAGACGCGATTTGGTCGAGCATCAAAAGCAGGCGAAAGACAATGGCATACCTCCCATTGATCTCGTGGCGATTAATCTTTATCCCTTTGAGGAAACAGTGGCGAAAGGCGACGTCACCCTCGAAGAAGCCATCGAAAATATAGATATCGGCGGACCTTCCATGCTTCGTTCTGCTGCGAAAAATTATGAAGCAGTCACGGTAATTGCCGACCCCGCTGACTACGCAACAGTGCTTGAAGAAATGAAAGAAGATGAGGGGGACACCAAGCTCTCCACGAGAGAAAGGCTTGCCTGTAAAGTATTCCAACGCACCTCAGCCTATGACGCGGCTATCGCCCGCTATCTTAACAAGGAGCAGGAAACTGCAAAAAGCTTTAACCTAAGTCTGCCACTCTACAGTGAGTTGCGTTATGGTGACAATCCACATCAAGAAACGCGCCTCTACGGAAACTTCGGTGATTACTTCACCAAACTTCACGGCAAGGACTTGAGCTACACCAATGTTTTGGATATTGAAAGCGCTGCCGCACTCGTGCTGGAATTTCGCCGTCCCACTGTCGCTATTTTAAAGCACACCAATCCTTGTGGAGTGGGTTGCGCCGATGAGGATTTGCGCGAAGCTTGGGAAAAGGCTTTTGAAACCGACAAACAAGCCCCCTTTGGTGGCGTGATTATTACCAACCGCCCGATGACGCTTGGATTAGCAAAGATCATTGGTGAAATCTTCACTGATGTAATCATCGCTCCGGATTATGAGGCGGATGCTCGTGCGCTTTTGCAGAAGAAAAAGAATCTGCGCCTTATGCAAATGATGCCTAACGTGGAACAAGCTCTGCAACAGCCGATCATCCGCTCCGCTCCCGGGGGCTTGATGGTGATGGATAGCGATTATAAGGCCCTTGGACTTGAAGATATTGAAAACAAGGTCAAAACAGAACGCCCCCCCACAAAAGATGAAATCGAATCCATGCGATTCGCCTGGCGCGTAGCCAAACACGTAAAATCTAACGCCATCGTGTTCGCGAGTGGCGACCGCACCCTCGGTATTGGCGCTGGACAAATGAGTCGCGTGGACTCCTGCCGCATTGCGATCTGGAAAGCCAAGGAAGCTGGGCTCTCCCTGCAAGGAAGCGCAGTTGGAAGCGATGCCATGTTTCCTTTTGCTGATGGATTAATCGCTTGCGCTGAAGCGGGTGCCACATGCGCCATTCAACCAGGCGGCTCGCTCCGTGATGCTGAAGTTATAGCCGCAGCCAATGAACGTAAAATCGCCATGGTCTTCACTGGCTATCGCCACTTCAAACATTAAGAAATTTAAGATGATTCAGGCAGGCGGACTAAAGCCCACTCTCCATGCTTCCACATCAAACATTGGGGAACTTGAATCGCTTCAGGTGATCTCTATAAAAGCCCTGAACCCTTAAATCTGAAACCTTAACCCTTCTCTTAAATGCTTCATCTCGGAGTCAATATTGACCATGTCGCCACGCTTCGCCAGGCGCGCTACGCCACGATGCTGAACTCGCCGAATGCAGAGCCAATCCTGCTGGAAGCAGCTCGGGCGGCAGAGCACGCAGGCGCCTATTCCATTACCATCCATCTTCGCGCCGACCGTCGCCACATACAGGATGAAGATGTGTATTTGATGAAGAACAAACTACGCATAAAACTTAATCTGGAGATGGGCAATACTCCCGATATTCTCGCTATCGCCCTCAAGGTGAAGCCTGACTTTGTTTGCCTGGTGCCAGAGAGTCGCGAAGAGATCACCACAGAGGGCGGATTGGATGTCGTCACTCATCACATTGCGCTCAAAGAAACAACGCAGCGACTTCAAGCGAATGGGACCAAGGTAAGCTTCTTCGTCGATCCGATTCCTGCGCACATTGAGTTCGCCTGTAAATGTGGAGCCGACATGATCGAGCTTCACACGGGGACTTTTGCTAATCATTTTGATGCTGAGCGCCTTGAAGAAGTTTCCCGACTCAAGATCGCTGCCGAAATGGCACATCAGGCAGGGATTCAGGTAAATGCCGGACACGGACTAACCACCCGGAATGTTCGGGATCTATTTGCGGTGCCGCACCTCGCCGAATTAAATATTGGGCACAGCTTGGTTTCGAGAGCCATTTCCGTGGGACTCGTTCAATCTGTGGAAGAGATGTTAGAAGTAATGTCTGAGTATTCACTAGGCGGTGCAATCGCATGAGCACAATCGGCATAGGACTCGATCTCGTGGAGGTTTCACGAATACGAGCACTCTTGGAGCGCAACGGAGATCGCTTTAAAGAACGTGTCTTTACGGAATATGAGATTACTTATTGTGATAGCTGTGCCGATCCCGCGATCCATTTTGCAGCACGATTTGCCGCTAAAGAGGCTACAGTAAAGGCTTTAGGCACTGGATTTACCGAAGGAATCAACTGGCGAGACATCGAAGTGCTTAAAAATGAGAAAGGCGCCCCCTCTTTGTATTTACACCGTCAAGCGGCGCAAGTCGCTGACAGACTGGGAGTTAAGCAAACTTTCCTCAGCCTATCCCACACAGACACCTCGGCCGGAGCAAGCGTAACCCTTATGGGATAAGGAATTCATTTACTATCTATTAAAAATATTAATATGCTTAATGAGATATTTTTCCTCGCTCAATATCGTTTAGTAATATAGTTTGTGCTGATACTTTTTTGAATCCCTCATGAGCTCATCGACCACCGCACTACTTACTGGCAGTTTTGAGGCGCCTAGTATTGAGGAGCTTACAAGTTTGTTGCCCCAGTTTGAGATGCAGGGATTCATCGCCCAAGGGGGAATGGGCGCTGTCTATTTAGCTCGACAACTCACTCTGGATCGTCAGGTCGCCATTAAGGTGCTGCCTCAAGCTTGGGGTTCTGCACCAAAATATGCAGAGCGCTTTCAGTATGAAGCGCGAGCCATGGCTAAAATGCAGCACAATGGCATTGTGAGCGTTTACGACTTCGGCATGACTGCGGCCGGCCATCTTTACCTCGTCATGGAATATGTTGAGGGGGATACACTCCATGAGCTCATTCAAACTCAGAGCCTTACCCCTAAAAAATCACACGCGGTCGCGCTTCAACTATGTGATGCAGTGGCTTACGCACACGAGCATGGCATCCTGCACCGGGACATCAAACCTGGGAATATCATCATCAACAGTGAAGGACGAGTCAAGGTAGCCGACTTCGGACTGGCTCGCCCTGCGGAAGCATGCATCGAAGTGGGTGCATTAGGAACACCAGGTTATGCTGCACCAGAACTATTAGTCGATGGTTCCGTAGTTGATCATCATGCTGACATCTATGCCATCGGTGTCGTCTGCTATGAAATGCTGCTTGGCAAGCTGCCAAACACATCAAAACGTCCCTTAAGCGGCTTGTCCACTTTTGATCCAGCTTGGGATAGAGCCATCGATAAATCCACGAGAACAAAGCCTGAAACTCGTTTTAATAGTGTCCGAGAACTCCGCGAAGCGCTGAGCATGATGGGTAAAATGGCTCGCCCAAAAGTAGCCCCCCCCATTACGGGTCAGCATAAAAAACAAAATGAAGGCTCATTCCCGTGGCTAATGATGTCGGTGTTTGTGATTTTAATTAGCATCGCCTGTTTTTGGTGGATCAGAAATAAAGGGGAACACCAAGTTGCCAAAGGTGAGGCAACTCGGAAACCACTCGGAAAAGAAGCCCCAACGTGGAATATAAAAGGTTCTCCAGAAACACCTGTAGAAGAAGTCAAACCGACTCCTGTTGCGATGCAACCTTTAGGCGCGGGAGCTTCTGGCACCCCGTTCGAAATGCAAGCCGTGACACCAGGACATGTCTTTAAGCTCAAGGAGGGGCACAGTGACATCATCAATGATGTCGCATTTTTTCCGGATCAGCGCCACGTCGCCTCCTGTAGCCATGATGGCACCGTTATCGTATGGGATCTTCAGTCCGGTGAGAAAGTACGCGTATTCGATCCCAAGGCAGGCTTCCTTTATCGACTCGCCATCAGTTGGGATGGACAGCATATCGCAGCGGGAGGCAATGAGAACAAAGCTTACGTTTGGTCTGTCGATCAAAAGGAAATCTTGAGTGAAATCAAATTAAATGGGCGCAATGTGATGGACATCGCGTTCTCACCCGATGGAAACAACATTTTGATCGCCTCATCCGATAGTTCTCAACCTCTTCTGGCATGGGATTGGAAGCAAAAAACAACGGCTCCCCTTCAAGGTTGGAATGAATTGGTTTATAATATTAAATTTGTCCGCGAAGCCGCCGGAGACAACTTCATTACCGCTGGCTATTCGAATCAAAAGGGCACATCTGGAATTGAGATCAAAAAAGGCAGCTTGTCTCAACATGCGGCGGTGCAAAGTTTTCCTCCAACAAAATTTGTTCCTTATCGCATGGCGATCGCAGACGACGAACACACCGCAGCAGCCATTGTTGGCAATCGTATCAACATATTTGATTTGCAATCTGGCTCTAGGCTTGCTCAAACAGCAGTCATCGAAAACGGTATCAATCAGTGTGATTTTCTCATGGACGGCAAATTACTGCTTTCTGGAGGTCAGGGATACGGCGCGCAATTATCAGGAGGTCAGGGTCCTAAGCTGCAAATTTGGGAAGTATCGACTGGTAACGAAGTATGGCACAGCAAAGAGGTGCCCACTCACTGTGCAAACGTTTTTGCGATATCTAAAAATAAAACTTTTGTCGTCAGTGGCGGCGGCGCGAAGCTTGGAGAGACAACCGATAAGGATGGCGATTATGCACTGCACGTTTGGCAATTGCCTCCCGATCTTAGTGAACTTAAGTCTGTCGAAGCTGAGAAAATTGTCGTCTATCGTGAGATGCTTAATCTTGAAACGAGTGACACTGAGCTGTCTAGCCTCCTCACCTCCTTCTGCACTGAATGGGAAGATAAAGTTATCAAAACCACTGCCACCGTGCTTGCGGATCTAGAAGGTAAATATATCAATGCGCTCCGGCGTGACCTATTATCCACGTCCCCCACACAAAAGCAGGCCATCATGGATGAAATAGATCGTGTGAACAGCCATAACCCAGTGCCACCCAAGACTTCAAGTGCTCAATCTCCCAATCTTCAAAGATTGATTAAAATTTTTACAGCGCAATGTGAAGCGCTTCCAAAAAGAAGCGAAGAAATCCGCAAGCAACTCATCGCAAGTCACTCAGGCAAGCTAGCCTCACTTGAGACTCAGCGTAAAGCACGGAATGATGATCTTGGTGTACAACGAGTCGTCTTGTTAGCTGAAGCGATACGAGCGGCAGATGGTGAAATGATACTAACGAAGATTAAAGCTCAACTGCAGGCGAGCCTACAGGCTTATCAAGCCAGCTTCCAGTCCGCACAGTCTCGATAAGCTCACCAGAGAATCACGTTAGAACTCCATCTTCCAGCGTACTTGAGGTTTATATTCCCGTGTTTGATTCGTGGTATAATCTATCGGCCCAGGGTCTTTAATAGCAGTACTTGAAAACACATCGCCCGAAATGATGGCTTTAGTGATTCCATCAGGTTTCAACGAATGACACGCGGTTAAAACCAAGAAAAAAATAGCTACTAAAAAATAAATTGGTCTTAGATTTTTCATGCTCATAAGCAGAATAACCGGACAAGGCTAGCAAGTCGAACTTATATCCATACACACTCACCATCAAAAATACATACAATGCCATGATATCTTCGTTGCCTATTTACCGCGCTCTGGCAAACATGCGGGAATGAGTTCGCAAGATGACATCAAAAAGTTGGCCAATGAGATCGCACAACAAGCTCCCCACGAGGCCGCAGAAATAGTCGCGCAACAAACCGATGCCGATGCTATTGCTGTATTGGAAATCATCAACCCACTGATAGCGCAACAAATACTGAGCGCACTGGATGATGCTCGTCGCGCAGAGTTACTCGCGGCTGCAGCTCCGGAAATTTCTCGACAGTGGATAAAAAATCAAGAGTACCCGCAAGACAGTGTCGGTTGGCTTATGGAGCCGCCCGTTGCAGTTTTTCGCCCCCAAATGACAGTGCGGGATACCATTGAAGCGCTACGCAAGCTTACAAAAAAAGCATTTATCACATACGGTTATATAACAGATGAGAGTAATAAGCTGCTGGGAGT
>VFKY01000141.1 GCA_009885275.1 Verrucomicrobiota bacterium
CTCGTTGAATCCGATTATACGGCACCTCTGGAAATCGTTGAACCGCAAGATGAACCGGGCACGCTTGAAAGCGAAGTGTTGGATCAGGTTATAGAATCCCACGAAGTCACGCCAGAAAGAACAGGCAGTAGTGAACAAGAAGGCGATCAGGTATTTTTCACAGCAGCCACCGAGGCGGGTCCAGCTGAATTTCCTCCTGATAGTTTAGCTGTACTTAAGCCTCTCGTTGAAACCATTGAGCCTACGCCTCAATCCGATTCCACGCCGACACCACATGCTCCACCTAAAGAGGAGCTTACAAACGATCTCGTCGTCTCCGAACAAAATATCTCTCCACCAGATGCGCCAGAGGAAATTAAAATCGCCCCATTCCCCGATGAGAGCATCGCGCAAATTGAACAAGCTCCTCTAACGGCAACGCTCATCGAGACCCTTCCGGTAAACGATTCAGATCTACTTAAGGAAGCTATGTTGCAGATCATCAATGCTCATCGCTTTGCCAGTTACATTGCTATTTCCGATGAGTTGCGCCGCAAAATGCAACGGTCCATCTCTGTGGAAGAAGTCATTCTCTGTGCCCAGTCCATCAACGAGATTCATGTTTATGCTGATGGGCCCAATGCAGCATTCCTCTGGCAGGGTGAAAATTGAGTTACTTCAACTCATCCCAACTCTTTAAACCTACGATGGGCAGCGCAAACTCTGCTGCGGTTTTCCAATCCGGCGTGCCCGCCTTTTTGAACAGGTCATAAATATGCCTAGGTCGGCTCGGTTCTGAAATGGTACCCTGCTTGTTCTCCCATAATCCCAGCCGCAGTCCCCCTTCATGCGAATGATCCACATGACGATGCCAGATCAAAGCATCAATGCCTTTCTGACGTGAGACTTTTTCCCAGACATAGGCGAATCCGGCAGCTTGAAGTATCTCTCCTTGCTCATTTCCAAGGCAATGCAGACCCTGCTCACTTAGTATAATGCGACGAGGTTTCCCCTCCCAGAGAAGCTCGGGTTTCTCCATATATTTACAGGCTACTTCAAGATTTTTAAATGTGATATGTGGTGAATCATCCGTAGTCCATGCCTGTTTATCATCCCATGTTCTAGGATTACCAAGATCATCTGGATAGGGATGATGCGCCACGTGCCATTCGTAGTCTCCATGCTCTCGCGCAATTCTCGCAAAAGTATCGAGAAAGTCTTTCCCCTTGTATGATTCCTGATCACTGATCCCCGGCATCGATGTGTTCCAATGATGATCAAATGAAAGATAAACTCGCGCATTCTTAGAATATTTTCCAATCGCTTCGCACGATGTCCTCACGGCCTTTTCATACTCCGTCACCACTTCCGTCATGGGCATTTTACCAAGGTTATACCACATCCACTGCGAGTTCACTTCATTGCCAATGATGTAGCCCCATACCCGACCATGCTCAGGGTGCGCTCCGCTGTATCTCTCCGCAAGAAATTCGACCAGAGCGCGATACTGCCCAACCCCCTCTTCCGTTGCTGTGTTGAAAGCAGCGATATTGTATTTACCATCCGCTTTAGCTTTTGGATGGAGTAGGAGAGCATCTTTGGCAGGATTTTTTGTGGGGTAAGCTAACAATATGAGGTTTACCAAGACTCCCGCATCAGAGAGAGGTTTGATCTGCGCATCGAGACTCTTCACATAGTTATTGTGGATGAAATAGATCCTACCATTGCAGGAAATACGCTGACTGTCCGCAGCCTCCTGAACCTCCATCAATCCCCCAAGACTCACGTTGAGAGCGGCATGCTTAATCCCCAGTGCGATAGCATCCTCCACCATCTGAACTTGGAGCCCCTTCTTATTTGAAGAGTCGGGGAATGCATCCGTATTTTGAGCGTTCAAAACACAGGTAAAAAGCAAGAAACCAAAATAGACAGCACAGTGTTTCATGGAGACACCGCACGACGCGAAGAATCCTTCGGTCCATCTGAGTTAATTTTCTGCACATCCATCACTCGAAATCGCTCTACTTTAGTGAGCTGACGATCACTGTTGCGATAACGATGCGTCACTCCAGTGACAAAGCAGGTCACATCAACAAGCAAAAAAGTCATGGCGATGAAGATACCGTAGGCTTTAATACTCTCATCTATCATCTTGTTTTTATTGACTGAAATATTGTTCCTAGAAAACTTAGTCTGATAAAGCCTTCTCCATCCACGAGGATCTCGCGTTACACTAAAAGACAGCAAAAACAATGCTGTAAACACAATGCAGGCGATCTGATACTTGAGAGGAAAAAATTCAATTCCTGCCCCTACTTCAGCGATCACTGGATTAAAGATAGATGGATTCCAAAAGCACATCGCGATTGATAGTAGTCAACCAACAACTGAACACAAGCCTAGTTTATCCAAATGAAACGATCATTCGCCACGGTATCGGCAAGAGTCAGCTTCACATGGGTATGATTTCCTGCCAAATGTGTCAGACAATGGTAAACATCCTCGCCATCCGCATGGATGGCATTGGCGATTTCATCAGCAGTACCATTCCCCGCCTTCTCTAGCTGATTTCGGACATCGGTGAGCACTTGAAGAAAGGCGCCAGCAGCCTTCTTCCCCGCTTCCACGCCGGGCTGATGGTAAGCATTAATATTCACCAAACTTGCATAGAAGGAAACCGTGCGATCATACAAAGCAATAATGGCTCCCACGGTGAAAGCATTGACCTCTGAGATGCTGATGGTGACCGACTCACGGCCATTCTCATAAAGCGCCTTCCGAGTACCACGCAGGAATCCTTGCAAAAAGTCACCACAGGTCGTGGATGGCTCTACTTCGAGTTGTGGAGTAGCGGAGGCTTTGCGTACTTCAATAAAGGTAGTGAAAAAATTGTTCACCCCATCGCGCAGTTGCTGCACATAGGCATGCTGATCAGTCGAGCCTTTATTGCCATACACCGCGATCCCTTGATTTACCTTATTACCATTAAGATCGAGCTCTTTTCCCAGCGATTCCATCACGAGTTGTTGCAGATATTTACTGAGCAAAACAAGACGATCCTTGTAAGGCAGGATGACCATGTCTTTCGTACCTCTGCCACCACCAGAATGATGCCACATGAGCGCCAGAAGCATCGCTAAATTTTGCTTTACTGGCAAAGTGCGCGTTTTTTCATCCATCGCAGCAGCGCCACTAAGAAGGGCATCAACATCCACCCCTTGCAGCGCCATAGGCACCAGTCCCACAGTGTGCATCACTGAAGTGCGACCGCCAACCCAGTCGGTCATCGGGAAAATTTTCAGCCACTTGTTCTCACTAGCGTAGGCTTCCAGTTTGCTGGAGATACCATTGGCCTTGGTTCCGGTAACGGCGACGGCATGTTTTGAAAAATCCAACCCTGAGCGTTCGTAGGCGGCCTTAGCTTCGAGCATCCCATTACGGGATTCGGCAGTGCCTCCTGATTTAGAAATGACCACCGTCAAGGTTTTGTCGAGATCGCCGCCAATTTCTGAAATGACTCTGCTAATGCCGTCAGGATCCGTGTTGTCAAAAAAATGCGTCTGAAGCGGTGCCGACCATGAGTCCACCAATGCGTCTTTCATGAACTGCGGTCCCAACGCCGAGCCACCGATGCCGACGATCAGGATGCGTGTGAATTTACCGCCGTTCGGTGGAGCAACTTTGCCGGAATGAACGGCCGTCGCGAATGCTTTGCTATCGGCTATATCTTTTTCAATACCGGCAGTTAGAGCGGGTGTCGGGGCCAGTTTGGCATTGCGCAACCAATAGTGGCCAACCATGCGCCCTTCATCTGGATTCGCAATCTCACCAGCCTCCAGTTTCTTCATGTCAGCATACGCCTTTTGTACCAAGGGTTCCATCTTCGCAAAAAAATCATCGCTGAAAGTCATGCGGCTGATATCCAAAGTGATACCAAGATCAGAGTAACGAACGAAGTATTGCTGAAAACGCTGCCAGAGATTCATGGTGCCGAATTGAGCAGGATTGATGCCTTGTGCAAGCGGAATGCCTGCCTTGACCTTTGCTCTGTTCTCGCGATTATTCGTTTCATGAAAACCCTTCTCTGTGCCCTACTTTTTACCACCATGACCGCTCTCACTGCTCTCGCCGAAGCCCCATACCGCCACGTTGTTCTTTTTAAGTTCAAGGACTCCGCAACTACGGAACAGGTCAAAGCCATTGAAGCTGCCTTTAAAGCGTTGCCTTCAAAAATTAACACGATTGTGGATTTTGAGTGGGGCACCGATATCAGCCCAGAGGGAAAAGCAGATGGTTTCACGCATTGTTTCCTCGTGACATTCAAAGACAAGGCCGGCTTGGAAGTTTATATTCCTCACGCTGCCCACAAGGAATTTGGCGCTGTACTTCGCCCACAACTTGATAAGGTTTTAGTCATTGATTTTGTTTCTCAAAAATAAATCATCATGCGCTGGGCTTGTCTCATAACAGTGTTGTTTACGTCCTCTCACGGGCTGACACAAACTACTGCCCCGCCATTGCCAACCAGAGAATTTCGCGGAGCTTGGGTCGCCACCGTTCGCGGAATCGACTGGCCATTTGAGCCCGGAGATCCCACGGAAAAGCAACAGAAGGAAATTGTCGCCATTGTGGCGAAGGCCGCCGAACTCAAGCTCAACGCGCTCATCTTTCAGGTCCGTCCGGCAGGCGATGCCGTCTATCAGTCCGACATTGAACCCTGGTCTCCATGGTTCACCGGAAAGATGGGTAAAGCTCCCCTGCCGATGTGGGATCCACTTGAGTTTTTCATCAAGGAAGCGCACGAGCACGGCATAGAATTGCACGCCTGGTTCAATCCTTTTCGTGCCCTCAGTGGAACTAAATTTTCCGGGTCCGTCAAACACATCAGCAAAGAACATCCCGAGTGGTGTATCCACTATGGTGAAGACTTATGGATGGATCCTGGTGAAGCCGGAGTGCGGGAGAGAAGCAAAGCCGTCATGCTCGATGTGCTACGCCGCTATGAAGTGGATGGCATTCACATGGATGATTACTTTTACCCCTACCCGCTCAAGAAAAACGGCAACGCCATTGAGTTTCAGGACGGTCGCACTTGGAATGCCTACCGCACCACGGGCGGCACTTTGACACGCTCTGACTGGCGGCGTTCCAACGTCGATAACTTCATTCAATCTCTCTATGAAGACGTCAAAAAAGAAAAACCCTGGGTACGTTTTGGTATCAGCCCCTTTGGAATATGGCGTCCCAATAATCCCGAAGGTTATGCCAAAGGTGCTCTCGACGCCTATGAAGACATCAGCGCCGATTCCTTGAAGTGGCTCCAGAACGGCTGGTGCGATTATCTTGCCCCCCAGCTCTACTGGCCCACCGAACCGAAGAACCTAGGCTTCAATGTGCTTTTCGACTGGTGGTTAACGCAAAACACTTCCCGACGTCACATCTGGCCCGGCATGGCTTCCGACCGCGTCCTCAGTGACCGGCAGCCATCAGAAATCCTCAAGCAAATCAGCTACACCCGCGAGCGATCGGTTTACATGCCACCGGGCCATCTGCATTGGAACTTCTCCGCGTTAATGAAGAACAAGGGCACTCTGGCAGACCTCTGTCAAAAACGTGCTTACCAAGATTTCGCCATCCCACCTTCCGCATCATGGCTTGGCCCCAACAAACCGGATGCTCCTTCGCTTTCAATTCAGGATGGTAAAGCAACATGGAGTTACGCGGATGTCCGCATGGATAGCTTCGTAAAGTGGTGGCTGGTGCAGGTGTTTGAAAACGATCAATGGGTCAGTAAGAAACTCCTGCCTGCCCATGAGAAAAGCTTCACTCTTTCCCCAAAAATGGGAGCCATCGCCATTCGCGCCATTAGCAATACCGGTATGTCCAGCGATGCTTCCGTATCACGATAACATCAGTCTTTAACTATTCATGAGTGATGAAATTCACATTAGAGGTTTGGAGATGCCCGTACGCATCGGCGTTCCTGAAAAAGAACGCGCCAACTGGCAGACCATCACTGCTGATATTTGCCTTACACTCACGCTTGGGTTCGATGAGATGGCCGATGACCTCAACGCGACCGTCGATTACGAAGCCGCCGCCAACAGCGCGAAAGCCCTCGCCGCAAAACACCCTCGTCAATTACTGGAAAC
>VFKY01000288.1 GCA_009885275.1 Verrucomicrobiota bacterium
CGCATCCACCTTTGCTCTCCATCGTTCTGCGCCTCCGGTGCGATAGTCCATCCTGCTAACATCGCTTCGATCAATACCACCCATATCTGCTGCGAGACGGCGGATGCATTTCGCATATTCCCAAATCGACGCCTCACGAGCCGTTGAAGCCTCTATCGCTACTTCGATGAACTCGCCTACCGTCGCGGCTTTTGGTGCTGGCTTAGGCTTGTAATGAGCCATAGCAACATCCCATCCCTCAGTGACAATAATCTTGTAAAGCTGCACCGCACGTGCTGCTGCTGAGTCTTTCTCCGGCGTCCGTAGATTGAATGTCTCGCGCCGTCCAGCATGGGCAATTCTAGCGCAATAATCGACAGTCTCGGAACGCACGCCATCGCGCTTGTAAGCTGTATGGAAGACTCGTGATTTCCAGTAGCGAGCATCGGTCTTAGCATGGGAACTCTTACCGGTCGGTTTGGCTAAGCTTTTTTGCTTAGCCACTTCTTGGCCACTTTTCTTGATCATGTTGGGGAATAGGTTGATTATCTCTGATAACGTTAAATCTTATTTAAGCCTTGTAGAATAAGGATTAAACTTATCTCACATCATCTTAGGTTATCCAACGTAATCATACAAGTAAGAAACTCATAATCCCTTGGTCGTGGGTTCAAATCCCCCCGGGCGCACCAGTTACTTTTTGGATCTCTTTTTTGCCGGTGTCTTTTTCTTAACCACCGTCGCCAGTTGCTTAACGGCATCCCAATCTTTAGGTTCTCGCTGTCCCTTACTGCTCCACTTCATTCCGTTGGCAACCCATGCCTTTCGCCATTGGATGAAGGTGCAACCTTTGTCATCATCATCCACTCCGAATTGAAATGAACACGAAGGGCATATTTCATAAGAGCCGCCACCAGAGATTGAACGAGGCGACTCTTGGAGTTTAGGGTATCCACATATAGGGCAGGAATGCATAGAACTTTGGGGCAAAAATTAACTCAGGGGCTGCTCTGCGGCATTAATCTCACAACTTTACCCGGCTGACGTTGCCAATAGTCAGAACTACTTGGTTTAAAATATGTCTTGGTGGTTCCATTACGATTGTAGGCAGCAAATGCGCGGGTCTTAAAATCATAAACACGCAAGCTTCCATCTGACTCGTCTTGTTTTACCGCTAGCCCTTCAGTCTTGGCGCGTTGAAGAAACTCCCAAGCCTGTCGCGCATAGTCCTCTGGACTAATGGCCTTAAAGTCCTGACCATGGCGATCATAATGATCCTGCAAAGTATTGATATTCCCCCATGTCTCACGAGCAGGCGGCGTCTTTGATTTAAGTGCCAAAGGAGGCGTACTCGGAATCGTCTTTTGCTCTCTAACTTTTTCACTGCCAGACCGAGTCTCAGTTGACGTCGTAAAATTTCCTGTGTGCAGCCATACTTTTGCTGAGCCCACTCGATAAAAATACTGGGTGTCTTTCTGAAGCTTCTCAAGTCGTACCACGTGCAGCAAAGAAACTGGACCATCAATACGCTGATCAAACTTATCTGGGGATAAGCCATAGCTTGCTCGTGTGCCACATTCGACATTCGTTTTCCAGCTAATGGTCACCGAGATACCATCCACTTGGACGCGCGGAGGCTCCACTAACTCTACCGCCCAAGCATTCAGGCATAGACAGGTCAGGCCAAAAATGAAGAAATAGACGCTGTTCCGCATAGAAAATGTATAATAATGGCAGCTTTTTATAGCACTCGAAATGAGAAACACCAATTTCCTCTTGCGTGAGTGTATGTCGACGCCATACTGCGGGCTCGCAAAACTAAAAAGGCTCGATAGCTCAGTCGGTAGAGCAGAGGATTGAAAATCCTCGTGTCGGCGGTTCGAATCCGTCTCGAGCCACCTTTTAGCTGCCGCATGAGTCACCTCAAGGAACGAGAAAAATTCAAATTCAGAGTGCTTCAGCATTGATGTTGGAACCTTTGCGTTACCGCTTATCATGAGTGAACTCGACATGACTCTGCCCAATACCATCCAGATTGCTTATCCTGTTCCTAACTACCCAGTTTTTGAAATTAGCCACCCTGCGGCCTCCGCTCGGATAGCGCTGCACGGCGCACATCTTCTGGAATGGACACCTACTGGACAGAGTCCCGTTTTATATCTCAGTCCAAAGTCCCTTTTCCAGGAAGGTAAACCTGTGCGCGGCGGGGTCCCCATATGCTGGCCATGGTTTGGCCCCCACGATTCCAGTACAGCCCTGCCTTCCCATGGTTTTGTGCGTAATCATTTCTGGAAGCTCGATGAGGCTTCAGAAAATGACTCTGGAGTCACGCTGAAGTTGAGCTTTCGAGACAATGCGGAAACACGCTCCATCTGGCCCCATGCTTTTCATCTTACGTTGGAATGCTCCATCGGCACATCTTTGTCCCTGTCATTGACGATGACGAACACAGGCGATAAAGAATTCACTATAACCGATGCTCTACACACCTACTTTGCCGTCGGTGATATCCAAAACGTGAGCATTGGTGGACTATCGAATTTAACGTATCTCGATACCACAGGACAGCGACAGGAACACGTACAAGCGGTAAACATCCTATTCGAAGGTGAAGTAGACCGCATCTACCGTTCCTCGTCCCCGGTGGCCATTCATGATGCATCATGGCAACGGATTATCGCCATAAAGTCTGAGGGCAGTAACTCCACTGTTGTATGGAATCCATGGAAAGAAAAAGCGGCGAGACTTCATGACCTGCCCGATGAAGACTACCAGCACTTTGTTTGTGTCGAGACAGCAAATGCCTGGCAGGATCGCATCACCTTATCACCCGGTGCTACTCATCGTCTCGTAACGACCATCACCTGCGAGAGTGCGCAAGCATAGCTATTGAACCGAGCCTACGACGACTGATTGAGACTGTGTCCCAATCCTTAATTGAAACTGCTCGCCCTGCTTCCGCCCGAGTAATTGCAGGCCCAATGGCGAAGAAGGAGTGATGACCAATACTTGATGGTCCTCATTATCGACTTCCGTGCCACCTGCCGCAGGACCTATGAAGTAATGATTCCGACCGTCTTGACTCTCCAGCATCACAAGTGAGCCCAAGGCAATCGGTCTTCCTTGATGATCAATAATCATACTGGGAATTGAAAAATCCCGGAGCGCCTGCTCAGCCTCCACAACCCGTAATGCTTGACCTCTCGCGAGATACGAAGCCTCCAGACTACGGGTGTCATATTTGTTCTCCGCCTTGCTCCCCGGATCGGTGGCCGCAGCATGAGCATCGTGCGCCGCTCGCGTGTATGTGTCTAGTTGCGCCTGCAATGCACTGATGATATTGCAAACGATCTCTTTCTTATTCACAGAGAGCTCTCTGTCCTCATGCTGGGGAGATGTTGTTTTACGATTTTTTCGAAAGCAATATCCCAATCTTCTTGATTATAAAAAAGAAATCCTCCAATTGCCAAGAGCACAACCGTGATTCCCCCGATAATCAAAAACTTATTCCACCTAGGACCTCCGCTTGATTCTCTAACAGTGGATTCTATAGCTGCATCTTGTTCCTCAAGAGAATCATCCAAGGAGTCTGATGCGATACCATTCAAGAGACATAGGGAATCCAGCGCTTCTTGAGCACTGGCTGGACGACAGGTTTTATCATCGTTAATCAACCACATCACCCAGTCACAAAGTTCGCTGGGTAAATGTGGGCATAGCTCATGAAGTCGCACTACTCTGTGCTCCAAATGACGCTCTATCGTATCCTCATGATTAGTACCTTCGAATGGATGCTTTTTACTCAGGCAATAATAAAAAATACAGCCCAGTGCATAAATATCCGTGTAAGCACCCAATTCTTTCCCAGTCAATTGTTCCGGGGCTAAATAAAGGTTCGCGACGGGGTCGATGCGACGATCAAGTTCACTTTGCTGCCCCGCTTCGGTCATGTGCTCATACGCAAGATCGAGAACACTTACCTCAAGCCTATCATCCTCATTGCGCCATACCTTGATATTATTCGAAGTAAGCGCGCGATGCAGGATTTCATTTTGGTGCGCATAATCGATGGCATCAAGACTCAGTATTGCAATTTGAAGAAAATCCCGCAAATCTACTGGTCCACGTAGGAGCAGCGTCTCTATCGTGGTGCCTTCAATCATCTCAGTAATGACACAAATACCATGCTCATTATTGATAATGGTATGAAACAAAATCAGATTGGGGTGACTCAATCTAGTGAGTCGCTCAGACTCGCTCTTGAATAAGATCATCCGCTCTTCACTGATGTCATCTGCTTCTTCCCGTGTAAGTAATTGTTTGATGGTGACATACCCTTGAGACTCCATGTCGTATCCTTTCAGAACGACATGAACCCCATGATGATCCAATTCTTCAAAAACTTTGTATCGTTCCGCCATAACAGGAAATGATTAGCGTCAGCGATATAGCTGCTGGAAAACTAGGTGAACTTATTTCTTCTTATCCCACTCGTTGGCTTTAATCATCTTGGCAATTTCGACTGCAGCGGGATAAGTGCCCGGAATGACTTCTGCTTTGGCAAGATATTGCAAGGCGCCTCTAAATTGAAGAACTTCACCTTTCTTGGATTCAAGTTTATCAGCAGGCACTTGTTTGAGGTTCGCCACGAATTGATCGAGCAATTGTTCCGATTGCTTCAAAGTGGCTTCGTTTTTCTCATAATAAAGTGATTCCATAAGACAAAGGAGTTTGGCGTTGCCTTCCAATTTGGCAGCATCACTACGAATACCTGCTGCGATCTCTTTGCGTTTAGCCATCGTGGCTTCTTCCGTAAGGTATCCGTTGGTGCCGCCTTCAACTGCGCGGGCAGGAAGTGAGCGATACCAGATGTTACGATACTTCACTGGATTGCCATGATCCTGGAGTTTGAGTGGTCCCTTCTCAGGAAATGGACGCGCCTTTGAACGGGACTTATGTCCGCCGCCACCTTCAAGCGGAGTGTGATCCTGAACGAGAACACCATTGATCATCACCGTGACCGTTCCTGGTTCTACTTCCTTGCCGTCTTTATAAATGGGGCGACGGAAGACGATGTCATAGCTCTGCCATTCACCGGGGGGGCGTAAAGAATTGACCATGGGGGGATTCACGCCATAGACAGAACCGGCAGAACCATCGGCATAAGTGGAGTTCTTGTAACTGTCGAGAACCTGAACCTCCGTCATCCCCATGAGGAAGACACCACTGTTGCCTCGCCCTTGGCTTTCTCCGGTGATGTCAGCAGGTTCAGCCCACTCCACATGAAGCTGGCAATCTCCAAACTCCTCTTTCGTACGAATATATCCGGAGCCGGGCACGCATTGAAGAGCGCCCTCTTTAACAATCCATTTAGTGGGTTCTGCAGGTTGTTTGTCTGCCGCCCATTTCAACAAGGATGCTTCCGTACCATCAAATAAAATCACAGCGTCCGACGGCGGTTTGCCTGGTTGTTCCTGCGTACTAAAAGTGCCGGGAGTCACGACCGCTGGTTGCGGACGATTGCGATCATGCACCGCCCATGGATGATTTGCATCAGGCGCATCACCGTAAAATGGAGAACCAGTGGACTCTGCTTTTAAAGAAGAAGAAAAAAGCGGGGCGATGCAAATGGCAGCAAGAGCTAAAGGGATTTTCATTGATAATAAATGGGTTAAACAACAGAACATTAAATGCAATATTAAACGCACGGAATCATCTTCCTCTTACAGGTGAAACAGGAGGAAACGCAATACATTTCAAGTGCGAAATCCTTAATTTAGTATGGGCCGAATACTCATGTCCACACACCAAGCTTTTCTAATGTCCGAGACACATTACCGGCCCAGTCCTTATTAGCCGCGGGACTGGCGGGACTCGGATGCAGAATGCGGCCAATTTTAAGTTTTGGGGAAAGCCCCTGCTGCAAAATAGCGCGTGATTCTGCAAAGCCTCCCACTCCAATAAGCCAATCAGGTTGAAGGATTTCCAAAATGCGACTCAAATGACGATCACAGGCTGCATACACAGGAGCCATCTCTATTGGAGATATCTTGTCAGGGGTTCTGTTTTTGCCTCCCGACTCCATGAATACGAGTGGGCAATAATTGGCGACAAAATGTTCCGCAAAAAAATGTTCCGCAGCACCATAACGTTGCGCAAACAACCCCCAAAGACGCCTGCCGCTGACTTCTGATTGAGGACAAGCAAAACCGACAACAGGACGCTTCGCATTTTCCAGCGTTGGCTTCCCCACAAGTTTGCAAATCCCCATCCAATCTCGCACCGCGGCAATCTCTCCAAA
>VFKY01000367.1 GCA_009885275.1 Verrucomicrobiota bacterium
ACCATCGCCTTTCAGCAAGCGATCATCAATACGCACGGTCCAACCTTCGATGTTGCGCGTGGTATGCGCAGTGGGAATGGCGGACTTCTCAGCGGCAAATGCGATGAGAGCAACCAAGCTGAAGGCAAATAATGTGAGACTGTATTTCATAATTTTGGGATCTGATTCAAGGTGTAATAAGCGACATCATGCAACAACGGCTGACCCGCGTGATCACGCACGCCAGGCAAATGAAGCTCATGCACATGACCTCGCACAAGCTTGTCCACGACAAGGCGCACCGTGAGCCCATCGGCACTTGCGGTGGCCGAGACGATACGTTGATTCGCTTGCTCCAACTCAGGGCTGCCATACGCACCGTGATAATGATGCGTGAATGTCTCCATCGAATAATTCTCAATGTTCGACGCACTCGCAACATCAACGGGAGACGTGAAGCGCAGTTCGAACCCATCGGGCTTGACATGCATGGTTTGCACTTCGCAGGGAAGTTTACCGGTCCAATCAAGACGTTGCATGGCGTGTTCGGCGAGGCCACGCACAGGCCACCCGCGTTTGCTGCCACCTACAAAAATTTGTCCCTTGTCCGTGATAGTGCCACCGATGATTCCGGTGCTGAGACCCTGCCGAAATGGAAAGCATGCGCCTTGATACGCGCCATTCACTTTTTCTAAATCAGCGCGCATCACAAGACTGAGTGTATAATCGGCAACAAACATCTGTCCCGCAAATGGACCGAACTTGCCTCCTGATTTGTCGAGCATGATTGCAGTCGCACATTGCCCCATCTTTTTGTAAGGAAAGATAATGGCAGGCAACACGAGCTGCGGAATGCGATCCGCATCGAGATAGTAGCGCGAGTCTTCACTGTTCGTCGGCGCATCAGGACGCGGGCCCATGTTGGGCGCGAGGTCATACCAGACATTTCCGATGGGGTGCCCCATAAAACCGGTGGGGCGCAGATGCTTCAACGAACAACTGCCATTCCATGGACCTTGGTTTTCAGCATAAAATGCATCGCCTTCCTTGTTGAACGCGACACCACTCGGACTACGCAAACCGCTACACATCGCCTCCCATCGTCCATCTGGAAAATGGCGCAGCGCCCAACCGCGAAATCGTGTCTCGGAAGTATAGCTGCCGGTGAGGCAATGCGTTGTCCAAATTGCGCCATCCTTGTCAAAACCATTCGTGGCGAAGGTGTATTCGTGCTCGCCACTCCAACCCCAGGCATCACTCACCGTTTCAAATCGATCCGCACGACCATCCTTATCTGTATCCATCACGCGAGTGATCTCACTCTGTTGTGTTGCGTAGAGCGCATCGTCTTTCCAGGCGAGACCAAAGATCTCCGTAAAACCCGTGGCAAAAAGTTTCCACTGTGGCGAGGGCGATTTCGATTCGTAATCCGTGGCGAAGTAAATCTCACCGCGACGCGTGCCGATAGCGAGTCTGCCATCTGGCAACACCAACATACTGCCGGCTTCCACGACTGCGCCAGGCGGCAGCGGCACATTGGTGATCGAATAAAACTCTTGCTCACGATCATTCGGCAGCATCTCTGCAAGATCATCAGTGTTGATGTTTTGCTCTTTGAAATCTGCGGGCCGTACCCCACGACGATAACCGGCAAAGGTACTCTTCGCGGGTGCATACTTGCCAACGAGAGCGACATCCGCCTTAGCGACAATCATATCTTCCAATCCGACACACCAATAGCAAGCATTCACGAACATGCGACGCACGCCCTCTTCTTTGAAGTCATCGCCATAGCCCAGCGTCGTTGTGAACACACGCGCCGCTTTGCCCGCGCTGCCGGTGTAGGTCTTGGTCCAAGCAATCGGTACCGGCGCTTTTTTATCATCGGGTGCATCGGTAGGATTCAAGCCTTTAAGCGGCTGTCCAAGCACCAAGGGCTGACTATCACCCTCGAGGGGGCCCACCGCGTACGCATGAGACAATCCCCATAGATGATCGACGCCACGCAGAATCGGATGATCCTTCATCGCGGGCACAACAATGCCCAAGGTGCTTTGGCTGCGATACCCACCATAGTGATCCACCCAAGTCTCACCCAACACCTGCCGACCAAAGCCACCACGAAAGTCCTTGCTCGGACCACGCCAGCCCCACTGAGAATATTTGTCTTTCTGAAACTTGTCATAGTCGAAAGCATGGGTTCCCGTGCGCACGCCGATCACCGGACGTCCTGATTCCACATACTCGACAAACTTCGCCATCTGCTCCTCGGGTAAATGACGGAAGCGGGTAAACATCACCACGAGATCAGCAGTGCGCAACGCATCGAGTCCCGGGATGTTGTCATTCACCTTCGGATCAATTTCGCCTGTCTTCGGGTCGATGGCGAACAACACGGTGCATTGAAATCCATGTCGCTGCGCGAGGATTTTTGCCATCGCGGGCATTGATTCTTCAGAGCGATATTCTTCATCGCCGGTGATGAAAACGATGTGCTTCCCCTTCCCTGCACCGTTGCCCGGTTTGATGCTGAGCCATGCTGGTTCAGCGCCGAGGACCATTGTTGCACTCAACAAGTACGCGATAAGAAGAAGTCTTGATCTACCAAACATAGTCCACCTCCAATTGCGTTGTTTTCAAGGGCACAAGCAATTCCTGCGTAGCACCCTCACCGCGCACGTATGCACCTGAAGCCTTGATCGTGAGCGCGTCATTCAACTTCCATGCATGATCACCTGCCACACTTAGCTTACCAGTCGCGAGTCGAAAATACATGCCAGCGGACGGCGCGGCACTGAACTTCACCGTGCGATGCAAGCCCGTGCCAACAGGGGAAACGAAATCTTCCACGTTCATCTCGCCAAAACGATAGAGCATGGTGGGACGCTTTAATGAGTCGAGCTGATAGCCGATGAATTTCATCCCCAAGTCCTTGCTTGTCTCACTCGGCCAGGGCGTTGCTTCACTCGTTAGAATGGCCAAAGGCGAGCCATGCGGCAATAGCGCGACATCATTTTCCAAAGGCCGAATCCTGCCCATGCCCTGCACACTCCAATGCGGAGACACATTTAAAAAACGCCCACGCCACACAAGAGCCAGTCGCATCTCTTCCGCATCAAATGCCGCATTCAACTGTCCCGGATAACCCGTGGCAATCGCACGGAAGCCAGCCTCCCAGAGCTTGCCACGATACACCACGGCTTCACCGCCAACAATGAGCTCCATGTTCTGACGACTGAGTCCCTCGGGAAACTTTGCCCTCGCTCCATCCGCTAGATAAGTCCACAGGGCCGCATGTTGACGATCTGTGTCTCCTTCAAGCACCGCAGGAATCAAAGTACGACCTCCGGGCCAAAGCGGCAACATGCGGGTGCCAACATTGAATTTATTGGGGTCACGCAGAAAACGACGAAACCAATCTTCATTGAGACGCTCCGTGGTCATCGTCAGATCGAGTACTTGCATGGTGTGCGCAGGTTGACGATTGAACCGATGGCAGGCGATGCATGACAAGCCGTTCGTGCCCGCAAGCCGTCGACCTTCTTCACGCTGCACCTCAGGCTTATCTGGAACATTCACAAGTGGTGTTGCCTGACGATCGAGTGCGACGAATAATTCCGCAAGATGCCCCACATTCGCGGCACCAAACATCGGCATTCGTGTGTTCATGTAAGGCCGCACACTCACCCCTTCTCCAAGTAGTTTTGCCAGCCATTCAGGCCGTAATTTATCGCCTACTCCATCAAGCTTAGGAGGAAGTCGCCCTTCATCACCAAGGTCATCTACATTGGCAGTGAAGAATGCGTTGCGCTCTGGTGAGATACCACCGACGCCATCGCGCGTATGGCACGCGATACAGCGAAAGGTCGCCATCGTGTGTGCTACTCGTTGCGCCGGCAATGGAGCCGCAAGCGTTTTCGCACTGAGTTCTGACAGGCCATCGCGCAAAGCGGCGCGCTGCGATTCATTCAAATGATAGTCTGGCACTTCGGATGCTACTTTTTCAGCAAGACATCCGCGAGTAGTGTCCAGTGCCGCAAGAGAGGGTGCGGGCTTGAGCATCAGTTTCTGCTCATGACACGTCGCACAGTTCATCGATGTATAGAGTGCTCGCCCTTGCTCAGCCTTCACTTTATCGACCACGAACGGCGCCGGCTCCACCACTGGCACTTTCTCACTGCTCAGTCGCGAAGGTGGGATTTGCTCACGAGTTACGCCTGCGCCTTCCCATTCCACTGCCAGCGAAGGTTCTTTTTGACCGCGGGCTACATAGTCCACCTTCAGTTCATGACGGCCCACATCGAGATGCAGTGTGTGCTTTTCTTTAACGTTCTCCGTCTTCCAACTCTCCGCTCCCATCACCCACTCGCCATTGATGGACAAGCGACTCGATCCCTTCGCCGTCAGATACAGCGTGTAGTCACCTGCGCGCTCAACATGCAACCATGTCGTGTAGCGCATCGCCCCACCGCGCTCACGATTCTCCAACACTAATCCCGATACCGGAGAGGTTCGTGCGATCAATGATGTGTCCAAATCCTCCAACGAATTGATACGCTGACGATATAACGCCACTTCCACCGCCGCAGGCACCTTTGTCTCCCTCAGTAAATAGTGCGCGATGTCCGAGGCCTCGCCGTCCGTAAGATGCATCGCCGGCATCCGGCCACTGGCACGTGATGCTAGAGGATCTAGTAAAAATCTTCGCAATCCATCATGTCCCCACTTCTGAACCATTTGCGGCAATGCCACCCATGTTGTCGGCAGCGCAGCTCCATTCTGCGGAGCATGACAAGCCACACAACCCACACTGTGAAACATGCTTTCACCGCGAGCGACAGCAGCCTTGTCCGGTGAAACGCGATGCACGTTCGGCTTGGAAAGTGAGAGTAAATAATGCGTCAACGCCTCCGCTTGTTCTGCATTTCCATGCAACACATCAGGCATCGTCGCCCCCTGCTTCGCCTCGCTTGGTGAAGCAAGATACTTCTGCAGCCACTCTGGACTCGCGCGATTCCCGACATCCTTCAGTGTCGGTGCGGTTTTCGGCAAAAGCCACATTGCCTGCGCTGTCGATGCCGTGTGACACGCCGTGCAGTTCAAATCACCAAGCAATGCTGTACCCTCAGATGCCAACGCAGCATGAGTGATCATCAATGCAAGAATAGTGAATGAAAGTGTGCGCGATTTCATGGGTTTGTGCTGGGAGCCTGCAATGTCTCACATTTATAAATCGTCAGGCCGCGCGCCTGATAGTTTGCCAATGCGGCAGCGTGATCCTTCGTGCAGGTGTGAACCCAGACCCTGCTGGGTTGTATTTTCCATGCTTCTTCGAGTGCACGAGTTAGCAAGACGCCGCCGAATCCCTGACCGCAGAAGGCTGGCATCAAGCCAAAGTAGGCAATTTCAACGGCGCGTTGTTCATCTTCATGCAACTCAAAGTAGCCTGCAGGTGAACCGTCATAATAGGCTGCAAAGGTACGCAAGCGTTCCGATTCCGCATACTCACGCCACTGCTCATTCGACCATCCGCGTTTATCATTCCAAGCCCACGCTTCCCCTACTTCAAAATATAAAAATCGATTAAACTGCCACTGCTTTACCGTGCATTCACGAATCGCAAAGCATGCGTCATCACTATACTTTGGAAGCATCGCGGAAGGCGACAACATCTCAAGATAAGTGATGGTGGGCTCTGTCATTTCAAATCCTACGGGGGTACTTCATCATCTTATCCAGCATATTTAGTATCGGCATTCGTGATTCAAGATCGATCAATGCTCCAGTGCTTTGGGTAGGCC
>VFKY01000069.1 GCA_009885275.1 Verrucomicrobiota bacterium
ACAGGCTTTACATTCACCGACGGACTCGCCTCAGATGCCGCAGGCAACCTTCACTTTACAGATGTCAAAACAGGCAATGGTGTGTACAAGTTGGATCTCGATGGCAAATCATCCCTCGTTATAGATGCGCAACCGGGAATTAGTGGTCTAGCTTTCGGTGCCGACGGCCGTCTCTATGCCTGCATGAATAAAACCGGACAAGTCGTGGTTTTCGAGAAAGACGGAACCTTAAAGGAGTTGATCAAGGATGTGAAACCCAATGACCTCATTGTCACGAAGGCCGGGTTTGTCTATTTCACGGAAACGCCGACGAAGCGCATCCACTGCATTACACCTAATGGAAAAACCTTTGTCGCAGATGAGGGGCACGTCATCCGCCCGAACGGCATTACTTTATCCGCTGATCAAACAAGCCTTGCTGTCTCTGAACACGGCGGAAAGCATGTCTGGATGTGGCAGATCCAAACTGATGGTACTCTGACCGGAGCCACCCCCACCATGACGATGTTGGTGTCCCCCAATAACTCCAAGGGAGAGGCGTTCGGTGATGGCGCAACCACCGATGAAAAAGGACGCTTTTACGTAACCAGTGAACTTGGCATTCAGATCTTTGATGCCACTGGTCGCCACTCCGGGACCATTGCTCCTCCCTATTTCGGCGCCAAGATTGTCAGCGTGGAATTTTCAGGAAAAGATCACGACTGGCTATTCGTCTGTTCTGGAGACAAAATCTATAAGCGCAGGACCTTGACTCATGGTGCGTGGTTGAAATAATGACATTAAATATTACGGCGCTTGCTCTTTCGCTCTGCGTGGGCTGTCATGCTTTAAGATGAAATTGAATTGGCTGAGCTATCCAGCGCCTTTGCGTGTGAGCATACCACTGCTGGTGCTGGTGTTTAACCTGTGCTTTCTATGCGTCACTAGCTATTTGCTTCATCTGCGAGAACAGGATCGTGAAATCGCTCGTGCGCTATACTCGACCCGAAATATGGCAGTCAATCTGGCGGCGGCGGATATGCAGAGTACCGTTGAAAAAGTCAGCGCCATCCAAAATAAAATTGATCTGCTCACGAAAGACAACTGGGTTCTCTGGGTCGCCGTTTGCAGCGCTGAAGGTAAAATTACTTTCAGCACTAAGCCAGATCAAATCGGTCAACCCATTAAGTCCGTTTCCCCAGACAGAGTAGCTGAAGTTGTCAGCAGCGCTCTCAAGGACAAATCACCGAAATCGTTTGCGCTCGACCATATCAGCACCTTTGCCATCCAGCCAGCACTAGTCACAAGCGAGGGGCAAGCACGCTGGTTCGCCATCGTGGAACGGGACCTTCAGAAGCCTTTAAATCTCGCAATTGCAAACACGCTCTCAGATACTCTTCTGGCGTCCTTTTTGCTTTTACTCTTTTCAGTTGGCTTGTGGGGGGTATTGCATCGCATTCTAACCCGACGCGTGCATCAACTTTTGCTGAATGCGCAGCGCATCACTCGCAACACCTTGAAATACGCCCCGCTTACTGGGAGTGACGAATTTGCTCAGATATCCAAATCTCTCTGGGAGAGCGAAAACCGCTTCCGACAAATTGCGGAAAATATTCCAGAGGCTATTTACATCACAGCCGTTGATGAACCCAAGATGCTTTATGTCAGTCCGGCTTATGAGGAAATCTGGGGTCTGAAAATTTCTAACCTGATGAAAAATCCCATCGACTGGGTAAAAGTCGTGCTGGCGGAAGACCTACACCTGATACTGACGCTGCATGACCATTTTAACGACGGTAGAACCATCAATAAATGTGAATACCGCATTCGTCATGCGGATGGTTCTATCCGTTGGCTTGAGACGGTTGCTTTCCCGGTCAGGAATGAGAAAAATGAAATTTATCGTATTGTCGGTCAAACCACCAATATCTCTGATCGCAAAGAACTTGAGCAGGAAATACTTAATATCAGTGAAAAAGAGAGTCGTCGCATTGGTTATGATTTGCATGATGATCTTGGTCAGAGACTCGCGGCAATCAAGCTGCGTTGCGAGTATTTCGTCAGCATGATAGAGAACAAGGAGCCTCCGAGCGTGGATCAAGCTCGTGACATTTGCAGTCAGATCGCAGAGGCTACTATTTTATGTCGTAATATTGCTCGTGGCCTCTCACCGGTAGATTTGGAAGAAGACGGACTAATGCTTTCTTTGGAGAAGTTAATTACTTTATTGGAAAGCCGATATGAGATTCCCATCTTCTTTCACTGTCCAACCCCTGTTCTAGTGGAGAATGAGGCCACTTCGACCCATCTATACCGAGTCGCTCAGGAGTTTATTAACAATGCCGCACGTCATGGAGTATCCAGCCGAATCGATGTTCGATTGAGTGTTACTGACATGCATTTGCACTTAGAAGTTTTAAACGATGGCATTCCGTTTCAAAAAGATATTGCATCCAGTAGTGGAATGGGCTTAAAATTCGCATCCTATCGCGCCAGCTCTATAGGTGCCTCCATCACCATCAATCCGCGTGTGGATGGTATAACCGGCACCCAAGCCCTGTGTCTCACCCCAGTCTCGGCCTGCAAAAAATCAAAGATCAACCAACCTTCCACCGCTCTTTGAAAGTAGGCCTATGAACCCTCAAAAAAAACGCATCGCCATTGTCGATGATCACACCATGATGCGGGATGGCCTGCAACGATTGGTCAATAGTGCCCCGGATATATCCTGCTGTTGGACGGCTTCCAACACTCAAGATGCTTTGGCATTACTGGAAAAGGATAAGCCGGATCTTCTATCGGTGGACATATCTCTACCCGGAAGAAACGGATTGGAGCTTACCAAAGACGCACTTGCCCTCTACCCGGAAATAGCTGTGCTCGTGATTTCCATGCACGACGAGAGCTTTTATGCTCAACGGGTGCTCAAAGCGGGTGCCAAAGGTTACGTCATGAAGGACGCTGATAGTGCCACATTACTGCTGGCTATCCGTACCGTTTTAGGTGGTGGCCATTACGTCAGTCCTGACATGAGTACTAGAATCATGGATGCGTTTTCCGGCAAACAAGTGCCTAGGGCTGTCGATGGAGTGCAAAGCCTGAGCGACCGTGAATTTGAAGTCTTCCAGTTAATCAGTGAAGGGAAAAGCACTCAACAAATTGCCGAAACACTGACAATCAGCGTTAAGACGGTTGAAGTGCATCGCGCCCATATTCGTGAAAAACTTAAACTTGAAGATGGTACCGCAGTATTGCGCTTTGCAGTGCGTTGGGCGGAAAGTCGGAAGCTAGGAACGAACGAAGACTGAATGACCGTCGCATCGAGGCTTCGACCATTCAGTGCTGCGGAAATGACTTAGAAACGATACACCAAGCCGAGGTGTAAGGCAAAGTCGGGGCTTTCCTCTGTGAGGCCAAATCCTGCACCCAATTTGATCACGGTTTGATGGATTGGCTCAAAGTAGACACCCGCAATCAACTCGTGCGACCCGTGGTCAGCAAAGTCGCCCTCAGCCTCAAGCCCCGTCGCGAAAGTCTTATTAATCCGGTAACGCACGCCTGCGGAGTAGCCATAGGAAAAGTCACCATCCTCTGTGGTATCCACAATAAAATTTCCGCCAAAAAGCCAGTCGCCCGTGGAATACTCCAGAATAACGCGACCTTCAAAACCACTCACACCATGTTGATGTCCGCCTGTTGCATGATGCTCCGGTTCCTCTTCATGATGATCAGCTTCTTCATGGTGTTCCTCGCCGGAATCGGCTTCATCCGCAAACTCATACCCCAAAGAAACAGCGACCCGGAATGGGCTATCGGAATCAGGTGATGTCAGTTGAAATATTAGCGCCGGGGTAACTGAGGTGTATCTCCAGTCTCCTTCAGCTTCCCTACCAAAATGGGTTTCGATATCAAGAGAAGTTCTCGGAAACAGCCCCAGAAGTAAACCCGGTTCAATGCCATACTCATTGCTACCATCTGTGCGTGACCATTCAAAGTCGCTGAATAAAATACCTTTAAAAGTGCTGGGAATTTCATACCCCTCCACGGTGAGAAAATCCTGACCATGATGAGCTTGAGCAAGCGGTAGTGACAGCCCAAGCGTAAGGGCGATTAACGATAAAATAGAATAAAGTTTTGTTACAGTAGGTTTCATAAAAATTGATTTGAAGATGTTATCTAAATAAATCGCCTATTGATACATTTGGTATCAAGTCAGGGCGTGAGCAGCCACTCGCACAAATGCTAAAGGCCGTATCAAATGGCAGGTCAGGCGATCTGCTCTGGAGGGAGTGTAAGTGGCAACATCGGCCCCTCTCCCTGCAACACATTCATGCTGACCACGAGGTCGGAAACAAAAAAATGCGCTACAAAGACTTCCTTCTCATGTGCCATCAAGTCTATTTTTTTTACTTCAATCTTAAGAGGGGCATGTGGCGGACTTTTTTCGCGTTGTCCCACTACTTTGCAAACTTTACAGGGATGCTTTCCGTCAAAGGTCATCAC
>VFKY01000120.1 GCA_009885275.1 Verrucomicrobiota bacterium
ACTTCGTGAATCAAGTGAGTATCGATAAGGAGCTGTATTTGACCGTTAGAAAGCGTCGCGACAGAGTGTGATTCCCAGACTTTTGCAAAGAGTGTTTTGCCCATGATAGATTGCTTCAGAGTTTATTCCGCACGATGCGGGCATCAAAACTAGCACGGATGGTCTGGCGCGCAATCCCAGTGTGAAAGTTCACGCCACTTGCCTTTTTACTGGTTCACGCGGAGGTGCGGAGACGCGGAGGCTGAAAGTTGATTAACGATGCGGTGAAGGCCTTCCTTGAGGGTAAAAGCTCCGAAATTGATCAATAATCCCACCTGTAGATGCATCAGTCGCAGGTAGGTGAGAAGTTGTTTGCTATGGACGGGGGCAAGTTTCTCGACGGACTTGAGCTCCACGACCACCCGGCCCTCCACTAGGAGATCGGCGCGGAAGCCTTCCTCAAAAACCATCTCGTCATATTCAAAACAGACGGTCTTCTGCCGTTCTACCCGGAATCCCCGTTTTTCCAGTGCCCGGGCCAGTACTACCTCGTATACCGACTCCAACAACCCGGGTCCGAGGTCTTTGTGGATATTGATGGAGGCGTCCACGATGGCGTCAGTGATGTCGTCGAGAGATTTCATGGGGGAAATGATGATTCACGCGGAGGCGCGGAGAACGCGAGGTTATTTGAATTGATGTAATTTGGCCGCGGCATGTCTTTCTAAAACACCATATGTTTTACGATGTTAATGCAATTTAAACAAGACAATAAACAGCTCCAGACACCTATTTTCCCAAAGACAAACCATTAAAAAATCTCCGCGTTCTCCGCGCCTCCGCGTGAAAACCTCCGCTTCAATCTTCTATCTTCAATCTTTGTATTTCCACCCCTCTAACCCGTCCCACCGTGCCGTAGGTGGCAAAGCCAAAGGGCATACAGTGGTGAATCTCGCCACCTCTCAAACTGAGCTGGCTCCCCGCGATATTGGCGCTGACGATGGGGCGCCCGTCGATCCAGACTTTCAACAAGTCTGATCGCACTTCAATCAATACCTTGTACCAACGACCATTTTCAAAAGATTGGCTGCTGCCAGTGGAATTCTCGGAGGCATCATAGCCATCAATACAAGAAATGCCGACCTGAGAACCACCCCATCCCCCAAGTACAAAGGTCACAAAGCGCTCCACACTGCCCACCGGAAAGGTTGCGCTGCCAAAGAAATCGCCGCCACTCACCCGCAGCGCTTCATAGGAAATGGCATAATCCGTAACCGGCATACGCTTCTCCACCCATTGCGGAAAAACCACGCCCGACATGGGCTGACCGGCATTGATCGTGAAACCATTCGGTTCATGAGTAAACCCACCACTGCGAGTGATGGCGGCCTCTTTCCATTGTTCGCTCAGAGACGGAGCTGATAAATTCCACGACTCGATCTTCGTCGTCTCTTGTTCCTGACATGAAATCAATAAGCCAAGACACAACCAACCGGGTAATGCTTTCATTTTCCTCCCATCTTACAGATCAAATCGAAATCCCGCTTAGTCATCTCAGTGATAGAAAGTCGATTCCCTCGACGCAAAATCAACAGGTCCATCAGGCGCGGTTCTTCGCGGAGTTCCGTGAGGCTGACAAATTTTTTCAAATCGGCTTCCCATGCCACATCCATCAACAACCAGCGGGGCTCCTCTTTTTTGCTGCCTTTGTCGTAGTATTCCGACTTGTCATCAAACTGAGTTGGGTCTGGTTTCCCTTCGCTGACAATCCGAATAACCCCAGCAACACCCGGTTCAGGACAGCTTGAATGATAAAGGAAACCAAGATCGCCCACCTTCATGTCGTCACGCATCATGTTGCGCACTTGATAGTTCCTCACGCCATTCCACGGTTCCGTCTTCTTAGGACGCTTTTTGAGGTCGTCGAAGGAAAAAACATCCGGTTCGGATTTGAGAAGCCAGTATTTCATTTCTTGTTATATTGCTTTCATGTTCACCTCACGCCAACAGTTTTTACTGATGCTCCTCGGCCTTGTCATGAACACCGCTAAGGATGTGAAGGGAGACGATAAACCAACTCACACGCCAGACCGTCCCAGTGCCACAGGAGAAACATCATGGATACGCCGTTTAGGTGGACATCAGGGTGAACTCACGAACGGCCGTTTCAATGTTGTGTTTATCGGTGACTCCCTGACTGAGTTCTGGACTCATACAGGGAAGACAACCTGGGAGGGAGAGTTGGTTCCCCTAAAGAGCATGAACTGTGGCCTCGCAGGTGATCGCACTGAGCACATCCTCTATCGAATCAACTGGCTGGACTTCCGTAGAGCTGCACCCAAAGTGTTCGTGTTACTCATGGGCACCAACAATCTCGGCATGACTCCGCCTGACGATCCGAAGAGTGTGGCTCGCGCCATAGTTCTCGCGACAAACATCCTTGCAAAGCGACATCCTCAAACCCGCATTCTCGTCCTTGAGATTCCGCCCAGCGGCTATGAGCCCCGTTCTGCACTTCGACGGAGCATTCGGGAGACCAATACCCTGTTGACCCAAGCTGCGCTTCCATCGCAGGCGCAGCTCGTGCCAATTTACGATCTCTTTACTAATCCCGATGATCAATGGAAGCCCGAGATGACTCTCGACGGGACACACTTTAGCGCGATGGGATACGAGGAACTTACCAAGCAGCTGGCACCTCGACTAAAGGAAATCGTCAACTCAAAGTGACAATCAGCCAAATGCCGTATTAGATTCTACACATTCATCGTATCTATTTACCCATGAAATCTTGCCTCTTCTTTGCACTTCTAGTCAACATCACGGCTGCATTGGCAGAAACGCCTGCCCCAACTGCTAATGCAGAAGCCACCTTTCTCACGAGCATTCGCCAACTCACCTTTGAGGGTAAACGAGCGGGCGAAGGTTATTTCAGCGCCGATGGTGGGAAGATGATTTTTCAAAGCGAACGTGATGCTGCAAATCCGTTCTACCAAATTTTCCTGATGGATTTGGAAACCGGCGATCAGGAACGTGTTTCACCCGGCAACGGTAAAACCACCTGCGCCTGGATTTATCCTGATGGTCAGCATTTACTTTTCGCTTCAACTCATCTGGATGCGGAAGCGAAAGCGAAACAGGAAGCCGAATTTAAGGAACGCGCGACGAGCAAGGTGCGCCGCTACTCCTGGGACTATGATGAACACTACGACTTGTTCGAGTATTCATTGAAAGATAAATCGCTAAAACAAATCACCAACACTGTGGGCTACGACGCCGAAGGCTCTGTCTCACCAGATGGTAAACACATCGCCTTCGCCTCCAATCGCGCCGCTTATGAAAAGGAACTGAGCAAAGAGGACAAGGAGCGACTCAAGATCGACAAGCAATATTTCATGGACATCTATGTCATGGATATCGACGGCAAAAACGTGAAGCAACTCACCAGCGTGCCCGGTTATGATGGTGGCCCGTTTTTCAGTGCTGACGGCAAAAAAATCTGCTGGCGACGTTTCAGTGAAAAGGGTGACACCGCGGAAATTTACACCATGAACGCTGATGGCTCGGCTCAAACGCAGATCACCAAGGTCGGCGCCATGTCTTGGGCTCCCTATTTTCATCCCTCGGGCGACTACCTTATTTTCACCAACAACGTCAACGGCTTCGCCAA
Organism: Verrucomicrobiota bacterium; assembly: GCA_009885275.1. GTDB lineage: Bacteria > Verrucomicrobiota > Verrucomicrobiia > Verrucomicrobiales > Verrucomicrobiaceae > Verrucomicrobium. The sequence continues at coordinate 3,650 of VFKY01000120.1, forward strand.
CTTCGAACTTTATATCATCGATGCTGCAGGCAAACACGAACCGGTGCGGGTGACGACCACCGAGGGATTCGATGGGCTCCCCGTCTTCTCGCCCGATGGTAAAAAACTCAGTTGGACCAGCGGTCGCACGGCGGGCGGTGCCTCACAAATATTTATGGCCAACTGGGATGATGCCGCTGCCCGGAAAGCGCTTGTGTTGGATGAAGACAAGTCCGTGATCGCCGCCGCAAGCAAAACCCCTGACTTCGCCGCGACCGCCGCTGAAGTGAGAGCCGAGGACATGAAACAACATGTTGTTTATCTTGCTTCCGATGAACTGGAAGGGCGCATGACAGGGACGAACGGAGAAAAACTTGCGACCGCTTATGTCGCCAGTGTCTTTGAAAAGATCGGTCTGATCCCCGGCGGCGATAAGGACACCTGGTTTGAAAATTTTGACTTCACCGCAGGGGTGGCACTCGCCGACGGTAATCGCTTTACGGTTGAAGGGTTAACCCCGATGGCAGATTTCAAAGCCGATGCCGACTGGCGCCCGCTCTCGTTTTCACAAACAGGAGAAGTTCCCGCGG
>VFKY01000145.1 GCA_009885275.1 Verrucomicrobiota bacterium
ACCATGCTGCGCACCTATTTGAGTGATGCGCAATTGCTGATCGCTGCGGCGCTCACGCCCTCTGGCAGTGGTTCCGATGAAGCGAATGGCAACTGTATCCCCCATTCTCAGCGCATCAATCCTGATCAGACGAATGTGCTAATGTAAGTGGTTTTTTCTTTCCGCTTAATTTTAAGCTCTTTTTCCGTTAAAATAAGCTCCTTTTCCTCAAAAGGTTGTTTTCATTGTAACATGGACAAGACTGAGAGCGAAATAGTGACTCACATTTTTCGCAAACATGAATCCAATCATACCTGCCAGCCTTTCACGTCGTAGCTTTCTCGGCAGCACTGCTGCTCTGACTCCACTGCTTTTTCCTTATGTTATTAAAGAGGCAACGGGAGCCGATGGAAAAAATCAAGATACGCTCAAGATTGGACTTGTTGGCTGTGGTGGACGCGGTACTGGCGCAGCTTCACAGGCTTTGAGCGCAGACTACAACATACAGCTCTACGCGGTTGCCGACGCCCTCGCTGAAAAAGCTGATGCCACAGTGAAAATGCTCGGCGACAAATTTGCTGGGCGCGTGGATGTGCCCCAAGATCGACAATTCACCGGTTTCGATGCCTACAAAAAAGTTATCGAGTGTTGTGATGTCATCCTCCTCGCGACACCTCCCGGATTTCGCCCTGGGCATATGCAAGCTGTTGTAGAAGCCGGAAAACACATGTTTTGTGAGAAACCCATGGCGGTCGATGCCGCTGGATATCGCGTGGCATTAGACGCCATTCGAAAAGCAAAGGAGAAAAAACTTAGCGTCGTTGCAGGTTATTGTTGGCGTTATAGCGCTTCACGCAGAGAGGCAATGAGGCTTCTGCATGACGGACAGATTGGTGACGTGACTTCCATCCTTTCAACTTACTATACCGGTCCCGTAAAGCCGATGCCTGAAGCTGCCGCCAGAAAACCCGAATGGAGTGACGTCGAGTGGCAGATTCGTAACTGGTATAACTTCTCATGGCTCAGTGGAGACGGCATGGTCGAGCAAGCGATCCATAGCGTTGACAAGCTCTGTTGGGCGATGAAGGACGCGGATCCCATTTCCTGTTTCGCCACCGGCGGACGCCAAATTCCCTCATTGGGCGGAAACATCTATGATCACAATCACGTGGCTTATGAATTTCCCAACAATGTCATCTGCCATGTAACCTCACGCCAAATCACTGGCTGCTACAATGAAAACGCGGATATCATTCGCGGCACCAAAGGTTCTCTGATTATTGGTAAGGGGAATGCACCGTTCATCGATGGAGAAACGCGGTGGCGCTTCAAGGGCGAAGATAAAGACATGTATCAAGTTGAGCATGATGAGTTCTTTGCCGCCATCCGCAAAGGTGAACCACGCAACGATGGTGACTGGATGTTACACAGTACAATGGTCGGCATCATGGGGCGCATGGCTGCCTATACAGGGAAAAAAATCACTTGGGATGAAGCCATCAAGAGTGAGGAAGATCTGGCTCCTGAGGAGACTCTCAAATGGGGCGATAAATTTGAGCCCACTCCATTGCCCAAACCAGGACAGAAAGCGTAATACCATAGAGCAAGGCTCTATCAAGGTTTACATCCGTTCTTAACCTTCAACAAAGGTCTTTGCGCTTGTGCCTCCTCATTCCTGTGCTAAACCGATCATCCCATGCGTTTGAAATATTCTCTTGTCATTGCCACCTTCATCAGCACCTGCGTTTCCACCTACGCAGAAACACCTGATGTTGTCGATTTTCAAAAACAGATCAAGCCTCTGCTCGAGTCCGCCTGTGTGCACTGCCACAGTGAAAAATCATCAAAAGGCGACCTCATCCTCACCACCTTGGAAGCTGCCGTCAAGGGTGGCGAGAATGGCACATCCCTCGTTCCGGGAAACCCTGAAAAAAGCCCTCTTTATTCGACAACTATCCTCAGCGAGAGCGAAGATGACGTCATGCCACCAAAGAAAGAAGGCTTGCTGGCTAAAGAGCAATCAGAACTGCTCAAGAGATGGATTCAACAGGGAGCAAAATGGCCTGCGGGTGAAAAGCTGGTGCAAAAGCCACGAATTGATTTCGTGAAACACATACAACCGATCCTCGAAGAGAACTGTCTCTCCTGTCATAATCCCGATAAAGCCAAGGGCGATCTCGTCCTCTCCACTAAGAAAGAAGCCTTCACGACTGGAGAGAATCAACCCTCGATTGTCGCATATGATTTGGAAAAGAGCGCCCTCTACAAATCAACCACCTTGGCCGCAGATGACGATGATTTGATGCCTCCTAAAAAAAGCGGGGGACCACTCAAAAAAGAACAAATCGAGCTGTTGCGCGGGTGGATTGAGCAAGGTGCGATCTGGCCTGAGGGTATTACGCTCAAAGCCAAAGAAAAATCCTCTGCGCCGACCAACAACCCCGACAACATGGAGTTGGTTAAAAAAATTCACGCTTTCATTGTTCAGACTTCCAAAGAGAAAGCCGAAGCTGAGATGAAAACCTATGATACCAAAGTGCCCAAGACGGGAATTCCCTTCTCAATGATTGCCATCAAGAGTGGTGAGTTTCTCATGGGCAGCCCCGCCGATGAAGGCAAGCGCAAAGAGGATGAAGGCCCTCAAGTGAAAGTGAAAATCAAGCCATTTTGGATGGGCGCACGCGAAGTCACCTGGGACGAATATCTGCCTTTCATGATCACAGATGTCGGACGCAACAAGGACGGCTCCAAACAAAAAATGAATGCCGCCGATGCCATCACCGAAATCATCAGCCAACCCACCACGCCCTACACTGAAATGAGTTTCGGCATGGGCACCGATGGATACCCTGCCATTTGCATGACACAGCACGCGGCGAATAAATACTGCCAGTGGCTCAGTGCGCAGACTGGTCATTTCTATCGCCTCCCCACGGAACAGGAATGGGAATACGCGGCGCGCGCCGGCACCACCACCGCCTACTATTTTGGCAATGATGCGGCCCAACTAAAAGAACATGAATGGTATTACGATAACGCTCCCAATTTCCAATATTCACTGGTTGGCAAGAAAAAACCCAACCCTTGGGGCTTGTATGATATTCTCGGAAATGTCTGTGAATGGACCATGGATCAATACACTCCCGACTATTACAAGACCCTCACGAGCCTGAGAGACAAGACCACCGACTTTTATGTCAAATCCAAGACGCCCTACCCGCACACCGCACGAGGAGGCTCGTACGATGATGATCCAGAGTTGCTCCGTGCATCAGCTCGCCGCGGATCAAACTCCGAATGGAAACAACAAGATCCCCAACTTCCCAAAAGTATTTGGTATCTTACGGATGCGAAGTTTTTAGGATTTCGCATTGTCCGCTCTCTCGAGATCCCCAGTGTGGAAGAAATGTTCTATTATTGGAACAATGGCGTGGCTAAAGAATAATCGAGTTCACTTAATACTCTTGAAGGGTGGGGCCATGCTCCACCCTTTTTCTTTATGGACAGCCCTATGCTTTTTTAGCATTTGCTCCATGGCATACACTGAAGAACAACGCTTCACTTTCAGCCGCCCCTGCATGGGAACTGTCTTCCAAATCATGCTGTATGCCTCTGATGAAGCGGTCGCCACAAAATGCGCAGACGCTGCATTCAAGCGCATAGAGCAGATTAACCAAGTGGCCTCCGACTACCTGCCTGAAAGTGAGCTCAGTCGATGTAACCGTGCGCCTTATAACACGCCCGTTTCCCTCAGTGATGATCTCTTTGAACTAATTTCCCATTCAAAAAAAGTATCCTATCTAACGGATGGCGCTTTCGACATCACGGCGACCTATGCCATCCAGCAATGGCGGCGCGCTAAAAGAAAACAACGATTGCCCTCTGCTGAAGAGACCTCAAAGGCCATATCCATGACCAATTGGAAAGCCATGGTTTTGGATGAAAAGGCGCATACGATCACCAAAGCTATGGATGGCCTTCTCCTTGATCTTGGCGGCATCGGTAAAGGCTATGCAGCGGATGCCGCATTGCTCGTCATCAAAGAGCACGGTATTAGTCGAGCCCTTGTCGCAGGCAGTGGCGACCTAGCAATCGGTGACGCTCCTCCGAACAAAACAGGATGGGATGTCGCGCTCCGGACATTTGAAAAATCGGAAGAACACGACAAGCTCGTGCATATAACGCTCAGTAACTGTGGATGTTCCACCTCCGGTGATTCTCATCAGTATTTGGAGCTGGGTGGGGGACGTTATTCCCATATCGTGGACCCCAAAACAGGGCTTGGTCTGACGCAACGCATTGCCTGCACCGTCATCGCTAACGACGCCACCACCAGTGATGCCATGGCCACAGCGCTCTGTGTTTTAGGGGTCGAAAGCGGGCTAAAGAAAGCTATGGAAATGAACTCCATACAGATTCGTTTTACCACGATGAAAAATGACCGGATTGAAACACAAAGCTCCGCTGCTTTTCCTTCGGTGGTTAAGTAAATTTTAATACTATTTAATAAGGCTTTCCATGATTTCAATGCAACGCCGCGAAGCTTCATTACCCTGACAGAGTAGAGCCACGCGCTTACAGGATGACGCCACCAGAGTATCACTTGTGAGTCGCTTAAGAGCTGTTTTGATATTCTCTGAGTTAAACTTACTGGGAGAAAGATACTCCCCAACATTGAGTCTTTTCATGCGCGCCGCATTATCAGGCTGATCATGAGCCATGGGCATCACCAGTTGCGGAACACCGGCAGCAAAAGCCTGCGACATGGTGCCAATGCCGCCGTGATGCATCAGGACACTCACATGAGGCAACAATTCACTGAAGGGTAAATACTCAAAGTGTCTCACTTGATCTGGCGAAAATGATGGTAACTGCTCCGCATATCGTGTGCCTACCAACGCTCTCATTCCAAGTTCACCACAAGCTTTTAATCCCTCATGAAAAAACTTTTTGGCTTGAGCGTTACCCGTGCCCGGTGACATCAATACAGGTTTGCTTCCTTGCACCAACCAATGCTTCAGATCTGCCGGTATTTCGAATTGTCCCTTGAGATCTTCCATGGGAAACCCAACCACCTTCGTGTTTGAAGGCCAGTCGGGTTGCGGAGCTGCAAACCATTCTGGAAAGAGAGCAATGTCAGCGTCAGGTGAATGCATCCAATCTGGCACAGGTCGCCTCGGCGCTCTGACGCCCAACTCAAGACAGGCCTTACGAAGTGGAGACAACAACTTTAAAGTCGCTGGATTAGGCATGGCAAATATGAGTCGCTTAGCCCACTTGGGAATCCAGGTTATCCACTGTGCTCCAGGCAACAGTATGGGAGTATCATACACACTGAAGTAACATGCTGGCTGAAGGTGTACAGTCGCCAGTGGTGCCCCAAATTTCTCTCTTACCAGTCGAGCTGCAAACATCTGAAACGGTGCCACAATGATGGTGTCTTTGCCTTTTATCTTTTGAGCGATTGCTTCGTAAAATGGAAGCAAATATTTGCCACCATACTCAAATACCAACGCAGTACCTCGCAATGGCTTCCAAAGATGCGGATGGTGAATAATAGTCTCAAACTCTGCCGAATCCCCAACCCCTGTGAACGATATTCCAGCTTGCTCGGCTAATTCGCGAAACATGGGTGCCGTAATCATTTCTACTTCATGACCACGCGCTTTGAGCAATTTTCCCAACCAGATGAACGGATTCACATCACCGCCACTGCCAAAGGGTGTCAAAATATAGCGTGCCATGAAATGATACAGGCTCCGACGGCTACTCTATTTTTTCGGCAAATTATGAAGTACGATCTGCAAAAGAAGGTTTGCCTTGTCTCTTAAATTCTTGGTTTCTTCCAAGGTGAACGCCTTCCCTTCCGGCACATCTAACAGTGGTCCAATCGCTTTTAATCCCTCTTGAAGATCTTTGATGTATGGCATTTTCTGTATGTCAGGATGCAATGTCTCAAGGTTCGCCACGAAGTATTCCACAATATCAGCTCTACCAAGAGATCGGCTTTTTTCCTCACTGTAGTTTTGGGCCACAGTCTCTGTGCTGATGGCAAACGCACGCAACCAACCTCCCAGTGCAATCAGATGGGCCACGTCAACATCTCGAAGTAAAACCATCTCTGACTCCACATCTGCCTGCGTCGATGCTAATTCCTTGCGAAGCTCTTTCCAATCACCCTTGATACTATTTTCCAGTAAACTCTGACTGTGTTTACTAATGCGCATCCCAGCTCCAAGTGCTTTGGAGTACTTGAGTAACGCGCGCCCAACATTCTCCATCTCTTCCGTTTTCTCACACTGTACCACCAAAAAGCCATCACCAATCAGGGTGCCAAGGCCAAGTGAAATCAGCACTCTGTCGGAAGGCGCTTTGTCACTGATCTCTCTCTTTAACTGGTCGTAAGGCAGCGTGCCTAAAGCATCTAATTGATTAAATATCTGCTTAATGGAGGGCGTGGTGAACTCATTGACTCCAAATTCTTCGCGAAGATGCTCGTTACCGAGGAGCTCTTCCGGTACCTTGGGACTCTTTTTTTTATCTTGGGCAGACATCTGACTACTGAGCACAAACACGGCCAGCAAGATCAGTCCAAAACGCGCATGCCTGCGAAGCTCGTCACACATCAATTCCATGGCGCGGACACTAGGTCAACTTCGCAAGAATGCCAGCCTTTCCCATGAAACAACGTGAGAATATTTCTCTCCACTGTTTATGAGCAGTAACCGCGTTTCTTGATAGGAGAGGGTCAAGGTCGTGCAGCAGGACTTTACGTGGCGGGCGGATGGCCTGCTCAGCAGTCTCAGCACCAACGGCGTTGCGGGCAGCTTCAGTTACACCTATGGCACTCAAGGACTGCTCGTGAGCCGGAGCAATGCCTACCGCACCCACAGCGTGAATACCACCACCGGCCGCAAAATCAGGCGCCGATACCTTTACGTCTGTAATTAAATTACACGCCGCTCCTCTTTCATGCCGATCTAAGTGTGGTGCTCAGCAATTCAACTTCTCCCCATCACGGGAAGCAAGATGATAAAATCAACGTGCCGCCTGCTCCACTTTGCGTGTGCCGAGACAGAACAGCGTCTTCTCGCCACGGACAAAGATCTGACCTTCGCTCAGAGCCGGTGATGCGAACACTTTCTCGCCTAACTCGCTCTCGGAGACTAGTTGATAGGTTTCGCTGGGATGAACGACACGGAGGGTGCCGAAGTCATTTATGAAATAGACATTACCCTCGGCACTGGCGAGCGATGCATGATGCTCCTTCATCCGCTCCTCCCATACGATCCGGCCTGTCTTTGCCTCAAAGCAGTGGGCGATTCCCGAGTCAGATACAACCAGATAATATTCCCCCTCAGAGAGGGGTGATGGCACATAGGCTACCCCTTTATTAGTGCGCCATGCGATATGCGTGTCCGTAACATTGCCAATACCATCCGGTTTAATAGCCAGATTATGATGCTCAGGAAATCCGCCGGTCATGAAGAGTAGCCCAGCCATTTCGTTGTAAACTAATGATGCTACAAACTGCTCGGTCGGACCATCGATTATCCAGATAAGCTTGCCGTCATTGGGATCATAACTGGTGACGCACTTAGTGCCGGAGAGTACCATTTGTGATTTTCCAGCCATCTCACGGATGAGTGGGGGGCAATAGCTGCGCGTTTTATTGGGTCTCTCAATACGCCAGAGTTCACGGCCATCATCGCGAGCGAGAGCTACGATATAGCCATCACCATCGTGATCGCAATTCACAATCACCTTGTCCTTGAAGAGAATGGGCGAACTACAAAATCCATGCTTGCTGGAAAAAAGACCGGGGCGAGCTTCCCAGAGTCGTTTTCCTGTAAAGTCATAAGCGCTGACCACCACCGTGCCCTTGGGCGACTCCCCTTTCGCAATCACCTTGCCCTCATTGGCTTTTCTCGTCTGCTCAGTCGGCGTTTCGTCGAGAAACGCTGTAAATACCCTTTCACCATCTGTAGCCGGGGTGCTCGATGCGTAACTGTTTAAGCGATGTTTCCCTTCGAGGGGCGATTTGAGAACCGTGCTCTGCCAAAGTAATTTGCCGGTGTTGCGATCCAAACAAAGCAGGACTCTTTCTGCGGATTCTTCAATGGACGACACCGTAAAGAGCTTGTCGCCCCAGACAATCGGTGAAGCATGCCCCAAGCCCGGCAGTTCTGATTTCCAGATTACGGTCTCAGGTGCGACCTTCGATGGAAACCCCTTGTCGATGCTGGTGCCATCCAGTCTCGGACCACGCCAAGTCGGCCAGTTCTCGGCCTTTGCGATAGCGCCGAATGTAAGTGCTGAAAAAATTATTAGGCGCGTATAAATATGTATCATGATCCAGATACAAACGGTCATTAGGTAAAATGACTTTCGATAATTCGAAGATCGCCCGGTGTATTTTCAAAATATACTGCTAGATACAATGGATGACCCGTCAGGATTTACGTCAACAACTAGTAAAGCTCCATCTCTTGGATCGAACAGAGGAGGAGCCCTTTCGTCAACGCATGATCGCCTTGCTTGATTCAGTCGATGATTGCTTTCATCGTTCGTGCTTTCCAGCTCACTTTACGGGAAGCGCCTTGGTCATTAGTGCCGATGGAGCCAAGGCGTTGCTTAATCACCATCGTAAGCTTGATCGGTGGTTGCAATTCGGAGGCCACTGTGATGGCGAGGATGATGTGTTAGGTGTCGCGCAGAGGGAGGCGCTGGAGGAATCGGGTATTTCTGGATTAATTTTAGCCTCAGCTAAACCCTTCGATCTCGACATTCACCCCATTCCCGCCAAGGAAGGAGAACCTGCGCACGAGCATTATGATGTTCGTTACGTGCTTATAGCTCCAGAGAATGCGCAATTTACCTTAAGCGACGAGAGCCACGAGCTTCGCTGGGTCACGCCAACCGAGATGCGCGAGTTACCACTGAGCTCAGGCATGGAACGTCTCGCTGACAAGTGGCAGGCCCTCATCAATCGAAGAGCTATAGCCGGATAAATCATCCGCTTTCTTACCTCAAAAAATATCCGATGCTTCAAGAATCAAAAAATATCGCCACTCAAAGAAATGTTTTATATTTCTTTCTAGCTCTTAGCCTTCTCTATTTCGGCTTTTCTTGGATGCGGCCATTAGCGTTACCCGACGAACCCCGTTACAGTGAAATCCCAAGAGAAATGCTGGCGTCCGGTGATTGGGTGGCGCCACGATTGAATGGTGTCCTCTATTTTTATAAGCCGCCACTTTTCTACTGGCTTGTCGCTGCTGCCGAGTATGTCGGGGGACTCAACAACGTCGCGGTTCGTTTTTGGCCAGCGGCATTTGGGATGTTAGGATGTCTCGCGGTATATCTTGCAGGAAAAACCCTCTATAACAAATCCACCGGGTTCTATGCCGCGATTATTTTGGGCACATCAGTACTCTATTTTGCGATGAGCCAATTGATCATTCTTGATATGACATTTTCTGTGTTGATGAGTTCCGCTCTTCTCTGTTTCGTTGTGGGGCAGCGAGAAGCGGCGGGGGCACGCCAACGAAATTTATTCTATGCATTCTATGCTTTAATCGCTCTCGCAGTCATGACAAAAGGCATACTCGCCATCATGCTCCCTGGGGCGAT
>VFKY01000368.1 GCA_009885275.1 Verrucomicrobiota bacterium
ACACACCTGTTGTCTGTATTCTCGGTCCACGTCAGTGTGGCAAAAGCACACTGGCACAGTCCTTTACTGCCGGATGCTCATACGTGAGCCTCGATGATGAAGCTTTTCTCACGACGGCTCTTGCTGATCCCTCCGGCTTTGTTGCGGCACTGCCTGATCCTGTCATCATTGATGAAATCCAACGGGCACCTGATCTGCTTAGATCACTAAAACTATCCATAGATCGAGACCGTCGTCCGGGACGCTTTCTTCTAACGGGTTCCACCAATCTCCTGCTCCTTCCTCAACTCAGTGACTCTCTGGCAGGACGCATGGAGATCATTCAACTCCATCCATTCAGCGAATCCGAAAAAGAACGCCGTCCAGGTAACTTTCTTCGAGCTATGCTTAACGGTGAAATCAAGGCCGGGATCGTTGGCAATAAAATTAAAGCCACGCCAACCTTGGTGGAACGCCTTATAGCGGGAGGCTATCCTGAACCATTGACCCGCTCGACCACTCGCGCTAGACAGTGGCATCGACACTATCTCAAATCCATCATCGAGCGCGACGTCAACGATGTTGCTCAAGTGAAAGACGCTACTGAACTGGCTCGACTGCTAGAGCTCCTTGCCCTGCGAAACGCTGAATTACTCAACATCACCAATCTGAGTAATGATCTTCATCTGGATCGTAAAACCGTCGATCACTATCTTTCCATTTTAGAACGACTCTTTTTAATTCGTCGACTTCCAGCCTGGCATCGCAACGAATCCAAACGTCTCATCAAGACGCCAAAAATTCACCTACTCGACAGTGGCCTCGCCGCAACCCTTGCAGGCCTGCAAGTTTCTGACTGGATCCCTCGGCGAGATCGTTTCGGCCACCTGCTCGAATCCTTTGTGGTTCAACAACTCATCGCCCAAGCGGGATGGACTGATCCTGATCTTCGTTTCTGGCATTACCGGGACAAAGATCAGGTCGAAGTCGATCTCGTCATCACTCGTGGACGCAAGACATGGGGCATCGAAGTCAAAGCCTCGGCCAAGGTCGATGCGTCAGATGGCAGCGGATTGCGTCGCCTCGCCGATCAATGCGGCAAGGACTTCCAAGGCGGTGTTCTTTTCCACTCCGGCACTAGCACTCTCCCCATGATTGACCCACGCTTTCTCGCCGTGCCGCTCAGTAAACTTTGGGAAATGTAAGAATTTACCTACGAAGGATCAACACATCCTGCATGTGTACCATCGCAGTGATTTCTTCCGTACCCGCTGAGTGAATGTGATACGGATTCATCTCAGAGATACGAATCAGATGCCCATCACGGGTGGACATCAAATACTGCACCATTTCACCGAGATACGTGGTCTCAATAATGTTGCCATGAAATTGATTGGACGTATCCCGTAACTCAGCGAGGTGGAGCGCTTCAGGTCGAATGGAAAGAGTGACTGGCTGGCCCACTCCCGGCTGCCAATCGCCGCTGGGACGCCCCCGCAAAATACCACAGGGCGTTTCAATATCCCACATGCCTTCGTAATAGCTGGGTTGCTTGATCATGCCATCGATGAAGTTGGTTTCGCCAATGAACTCTGCCACCATCTTACTAGACGGATTGCCATAAACCTCCATTGGCGTGCCAACTTGCATCAGACGCCCCTTGTCCATGACCGCGAGTCGATCCGCCATGCTCAAGGCTTCCTTCTGGTCGTGCGTGACATAGATGCCAGTGAGTCCGAATTCTTTGCAAAGCTGACGAATTTCCTGACGCATTTCAATCCGGAGCTTGGCATCGAGATTGGACAGCGGTTCATCGAGCATGAGCACGCGCGGGCGTACCACGAGAGCGCGAGCCAGGGCAACACGCTGCTGTTGACCGCCACTAAGTTGTTGAATCTGGCGTGAACCAAGTCCGTCCATTTTAACCAAACGAAGCGCTTCAGTCACCCGATCTTCAATTTCCGGTTTGGAGCATCTCCGCTCCTCCAAACCAAAAGCGACATTCTCAAAGACATCCATGTGCGGCCAGAGAGCATAGCTCTGGAACATCATGGCAGTGCCTCGGCGATGTGGCGGCACTTTGGTCACATCATCATGATCGAAAAGGATGGTGCCTTTTTCCGGTAAAATGAATCCCGCAATATGGCGGAGCAGAGTAGTTTTCCCACAACCACTGGGACCAAGCAGAAAGAATAACTCTCCCGCTTTAATCTCCAAGCTGAAATTGTTAAGCCCCAACGCCATGCCAAATTGCTTGGTGACGTTGCGGATGGAAATGGAGACCATGCGCAGTGTTGTAGAGTAAACTCAGGGTGAAAGCAAGGAGGGAACTTATGCCCCCTTCTCGGCGTTGCCACCTGTCATGCGTTCCCAGAGGTAAGGCAGGGATATCTTCAGGCATTGCACCCCATAGCGCACACTTTTGGCGAAACTGATGGAACTACTGTCCTCTTCATAAACCGTGGGACAAGTAACCTCACAGGTGGCGAACCCATTGCGCAACGCAGAAATGAGCATCTGGTTGTCGAAGATGAAGTCATTACGGAAGGTGTGAAATGGCACTTTTTCCAGAAGCTCGCGAGTATAGGCGCGGTAACCGGTGTGAAACTCACTGTGGCTAACGCCAAAGCAAAACCCCATGACGGAAGTCAGAATACGGTTGGGTAGGTAACGCCAGAACGGCATGGTGCCTCTGGCTCCCTTGCCGGAAGTGCGAACACCGAGGCAAAGCTGATGAAATCCGGTCGCCAGCATAGCAGACATGGGGAGGGTCAGCTTGGGCGTGTATTGATAGTCAGGATGCAATTGAATCACGATGTCTGCCCCGGCATCAAGGCCGAGTTGCAAACAACGTTTCACGTTACCACCGTAGTTAAGATTTTTCTCGTTGCGGTAGGCTTGAATACCTGCCTCCTGGGCCACCACAAAGGTGTTGTCCTTGGAGCCATCATCGACAAGAATTATAAAGTCCACAAACTCACGTGGAATGTCGTTCACGGTTTTGACGACGGTTTTTTCTGCGAAATACGCAGGCATGACGACAGCTATTTTTTTGCCCTGTAACATGTAATGAGGAATGCGGTGTTGCGGAGGAAATCCGTTAAGCTTCTGCTATAGCATGGCTCTGCATAGATTCCCATGCATATTTGGCTATACTATCCGGAATATCGACATCAGATAGCTTCAGTATTTGCCCTTGAACCACGGAATTACGAAGTCTGGCGCCCGTCAGCAGGCCAATAGGCGGCGCATCCGGAAACTCGGTGATGGTCGCAACCTCTCCTCGTAAATCCCAACCACCGATGGCGAGCTCAATGACATATCCTGCCGGCATATCCTGCTTGGCAATAGCGACGACATTGACAC
>VFKY01000064.1 GCA_009885275.1 Verrucomicrobiota bacterium
GAGGTGGAGAAAGCGTTTGTGGAACTGGTACAAGAGGTACGAAATAGCGGCACACTATCAAAGCGCCCCGACCCGCTCGTCGACTATATGCTCCTGGGTAGTGACTACACGTGGATACTCGATGTGGATATCGAGGGAGGTCTGTATTACGGTAGCGGCCATGTCGCCTCGTATCCGGTGAAGGAAGACGGTTCGCTTGGTGAAGCCGCTTCCTCATATCTCCAAGGTCCTGCCTCTAATGCGAATCCCGGTCGGCAATCTGGTCCACATGCGCATTCGATCAATGTGGATGCGGCGAGCAAGTTTGCTTTCGCTTGTGACCTTGGTTGCGACAAAGTTTTCATTTATAAGCTTGATGCTGCTACTGGAAAGTTGACGCCTCATGAGCCGGCGTTTGCCGAAGTGCCCGCAGGCAGTGGTCCCCGTCATTTTGCCTTTCATCCCAAGGGCAAGTTTGCCTACGTGAACAATGAAATGACCATGACTGTGACCGCCTTTGCTTATGATGCGGCAAAGGGTGCGCTTACCCCCATGGATACGATTTCAACTTTGCCTCAGGGCACGGAGCCAAGCGGGAAATACTCCACTGCTGAAACGCAGGTGCATCCCTCGGGCAAATTCGCTTATGTCTCCAATCGCGGGCATGATACCATCGCTTGTTACAAGGTCGATGAAACCACCGGCAAGCTGACCTTTATGGAAGCCGCCCCTGCTCAGGTGCAGACGCCTCGTAATTTTGGTATCGATCCCACCGGAAAATGGATGATCACCGCGGGCCAAAACTCCAGTACGATCGCGGTGCTGGCCATTGATCAGACGACTGGAAAGCTCACCCCTACGGGGCAGACCCTCGATGTTGGAGCTCCGGTTTGCGTGAAATTTGTAACGCTGGAGTAAAAAATTCGGGTCGGCCTGTGTAAGCCGGATTCTGTGCCGGTTCTGTTGCCAGAACCGGTGGCGGTCATTTCTCTAACAACGTTCTTGCGAACGTCATTCCCTGCTTGCGCAGCGATGCGACTAATACCCGAGGTATCCTCCACGCTTGCGCGGGAGTGCGACCAGGCGGGCCGTTTCCTCTGTTATGTCTTGCACCGCATGGGGTTTGTCCTGCCTCCTTCCTCGCAGTTGGAGCGGTGAGCTTTTACCTCGCCATTTCACCCTTACCGCATCTTGCGACGCGGCGGTATATTTTCTGTGACACTGTCCGTGACCGGAGGCTTGCGACTCCAGTCCCCACGTTTGCACGTGGCATGCTGCCCTGTGGTGTCCGGACTTTCCTCTCGTCCGCAGTTTTGCAACCCGACGAGCGACAACCTCCGACCGACCCGAATGGGAACTATAAGTGAAAAGGGGTAAGGGGCAAGGGATAAGGAAAGGATGGAGGATGAAGGATGAGCTTGCCTTGCTGAAAAATCTTGCGTGTCATCCTGCTGCGGTGTGCTAGGATTTCGAACTATGTCCAGTCAGGTCTATCAATGGGGAAATGCTCGACGCTCATCGTTCCGTGTGGAGAGATGGTCGTGGAGCCTTCGCTTCTGGTTGTTAACGGCGTTTGTTTTAGCCATTCTTTTTCATTGGTGGCTGTATTATTTCTTCAATAATATCGAGTTAGGCAAAAGCATGTTGCCACGCAATAATGCCAAAATTAGACCGGAGCGCATTACGATCAGTCCAGAGGTCATGAAGGATCAGAAAGCGATTCAGACCATCCCTGACATTATTGTCCCCTCTGATAATCCGCCATCGATTAAGGCGGATATTCAGGACATTGTGGATATGTTGCCAAAGGATAAAGATATAGATCTCACGCCTGAGGTTAAGAAGATTACTAATTTTATAGCACCTGACAGTGATCCCAAGGCGTTGAATCCTGCTCAAGCTCCCTCGCTTGCGGCGATCGCCAACAGCCTGCCGGGGCCTGATCTTGCGAGTGCGGCGAATGCCTTAAAAAGTTCAGCGATGAGTAAAGCGGTTAGTACGGCTCAACTGGTGCTCCCGGCTAGAGCGCTGGATAAAGAGATGGATGGAATTGATGGAAAACTGCTCGATACTTTGAACAAACAAAGCGAAGCAGGAAATGCAGCGGCTCAAAGAGTAAAGGGGTTTAGTAATCTTGATGATCTGTTGTCTCGTGGCAGCAATGTTAATGGTGGTACCGCCCCTATTCTTCTACCTACCGATCTATTGTTTGAGTATGGCAGTGATCAACTGGCAGAGAATGCTCGCCTCAGCCTGATGAAGCTTGGATTACTCATCATGCGCAATCCGAATAGCCGTTTCATCATTGAGGGACATACGGACTCGATCGGCTCGGATGATTATAATATTAATCTCAGTCAACGCCGCGCCAATGCGGTGGTGGGGTGGTTGGTAGCTTCTCTGAAACTGAGCACGGATCGCATCGCGGCAGTTGGTCTTGGGCGCACGCGACTTATCGTGCCTGGTGGATCTGTGGAAGAGCAAGCGATCAACCGCCGGGTGGAAATCAAGGTGCGACCACTGCAATAACGGAGAAGTAAGGGCATGGCAGAAGAGGCGAAAAAAAAGCGAATGGGAGTGAAAGAGATTTTTGGCAGCATCGCTTTTCGTTGGCTCATTATCACATTGTCGCTGATGCTTTTTTTAAGCACCTATCTAAAAATAGGCAGCCTATTGCTGACTCAGACCAACATCACGGATAAACAAATTTTTGGCGGTGATCAGATGCATAATATGCGTCTCGCAACTCAAACCAGACCGGACCTTCGCCCAGACTTGAGTAAAGGATTTAGTGACGGTCTTAAAGATTTTTTTCCGCATCGCACGGATGGTGTGGTGCAGCCACTTTGGTCGTGGATGGCGGCATGGTTTACGGATGCGGATCACCTGATCACTGAGGAGGCGATGCAAAACAAGGTGATCACAGATCAAGATCGTCGCCTCTTTAATCGAGGGCGTTGGTTTCATGTTTACATGACAGCAGGCTTTCTTTTGGTGCTGGGAATCGCGTCGTTTCGATCCTTCAGTTTCCCTGCGGCTTGCAATCTTTTGCTGCTCGGAGCATTCGGAGCATTTTTGCCAAGAGCTGCCTATTTTCAGCCAGAGCCTCTATTTTATATGTTTTTCTTTCTTACATGGGTGACGTGTATTGCTGCATTAACGCGCAATTCATTATGGATTTATGGATTAATTGGCGCGCTCGGAGGACTCGCCTACATGGTCAAAGGTTCGATCTCTCCCTTGCTCATGGTCTTTGTGGGAGTTAGTTCCCTTCGCTGTCTTTGGGAGATGATTTCTTTAAGGCGTCGGGGCTTTGTATTAGGAAGCACTAATCTCTGGCATTGGCGGAATCATCTGGTGGGATTGGTGATTCTTATCATGGCACACATGATGACGATTGGGCCACGGCTCACGGATGCGCACGAGAAATTTGGTAACATGTTTCATTCGTATCCGGCCTACTGGATGTGGATGGATCAGTTTAGTCCTGATTGCTATGAGTGGATGGATAAACACAATACTCGTGATGAATTGGAAGCATTGACGCCAGCGGACAAGCCATCTCTGGGTTGGTATATGCAAAGACACAGTGGTCAGGAGGCCATTGCACGGCTTCAAGACAATACGTGGAATCGTTTGAGTGAATTCTTTTGGCCAAAGCAAACAAAGGTCAGCGATAAGATCGAAAATCAAAAACCGTGGAAAGGTATTTTAGAGTGGAGGGGGATTTACTTGCTATGGCTCGTGGGGATTCTTTTAGGAATGCTGGCGGTTCTTTTTTTCGTTGCACCCAAAGCCGAGCATGTCGGGCACATGGTGTTTCGTCATGGTGTGATCGCCAAGCTACTCTTTATCTCTGGGAGCTTTGGCGTTTACAGTCTGGCCTATGGCTGGTACGCCCCCATCGCCCATGGCAGCGGGGATCGCTTCATGCTTTCATTGTATCTTCCCATTGCATTTAGTTTGATCTGGGGTGCAGAGGCAATTGTCCGGCGCATTCGTCTGCGTCATGGGAATATATGGATTAACCGCTGTTATTACCTCGCTCAGTGGACGCTTGTTTTTTCCATTGCATGGCGTCTGCTGGAAATATTCCGTTACCCTTATTTCTTCAATAGTTGATTAATGCATGGCTAAACCTCCCCCCAGTCTTTTACTTTCTTTTGACTTTGACGGCACGCTCGTGGATCACGGGAGTGAGATGCCATTTCACCCTGCTATGGTTGATATGTTGCGTGAGTTCAAGCGGATCGGCGCCGTATGGGTGGTGAATACAGGGCGCACCCTGAGCCACACATTAGAAGGTCTCGCTCAGCATAATATTTTCATGCTGCCGGATTACATTATTGCCCAAGAGTGCGAGATCTATTGCCCTGGATTTTTTACACCCTGGAAAGATTTTGGTTCATGGAATCGCAAGGCAAGAAATGCGCACGACAATTTTGTGAGTAAGCACCAAGCGTTTCTTTTAGAGATTCAGGATCATCTGAGGAACTGTACTCAAGCCATGTATTTAAGTGGAGGCATCGGTCAGGTGGGCATTGTAGCCAGTAGTGATGAGGAGTTGGATGTGATCTGTGAGTTCATCGAGATCAAACGCGCCAAGATGCCGGATATTGGTTATCACCGCAACGGTCGTTATCTACGGTTTTGCCATGTCGATTTCAGTAAGGGCACCGCTCTTCAGGAGTTGTCACGTCTTTTGAATATTAACCCGGAGCGTATTTTTGCCGCAGGAGACAATCACAATGATTTGTCGATGCTTAATCCGCGTATTGCGGGGAATCTTGCTTGTCCGAGTAATGCGCTGGATCCTGTGAAAAAGCATCTGCGCATGCATGGCGGGTTCATCGCCACAAAGCCCGCTAGTGAAGGCATGATGGAAGCGCTCCAGCATTTCTTTATGAGAGGCTCCTGAAGGGAGAGAGGAAATTAGCCTTTCAGAGAAGTGAAGCGGAACCCCCGGCTTTGGAAAGCTAATCATCGGGAACCCGCTATCAAAAGCTCGATCTCGGCAACGCTGAGCTCCCGCCATTCACCGGGTTGAAGTTTGATGTCTGAGAGTTTTAGTTTTCCCATGGAGTGACGAATCAACCTGAGTGTTGGAAATCCCACAGCGGCGGTCACCCGGCGCACCTGCCGGTTTTTTCCTTCGATCAAGGTCAGCGCGATCCATGCGGTGGGGACGAATTTGCGTTCCCGGATGGGCGGGATGCGTGCGGCATAATCCGGATCGGGATCGAGGATTGATGCCTGACAGGGTAGCGCTTGAAAATCTGACAACTTAACTCCTCGCTGAAGTTTTTCAATTGCTTCAGTATTAGGTACACCCTCTACTTGGGCGTGATAGGTGCGCGGATGGCCTTTGGAGGGATGAAGCAATTTTTGATTCCACTTTGCTTCATCGCTTAGTAGGATAAGACCTTCGGAGTCGGCATCAAGTCGCCCGATGGGGTAGAGATTTTTTGGGAATCCGAAGTCTGCCAGCGTGCGGTGAGATGAGTGTTCCTTCGTGAACTGTGATAGCACCCCATAGGGTTTGTGAAAGGCGACCAGCATACGGAGTGAAAAATGACAGGTTAAAAAGCTTTTGCTCTGGGCAGTATTCGCGACTTGGGTGAACTCCTCAGCTTTTCATCTTTAACCGTTTCAACTTCTCTCCAGCCTGCACGGCCCACCAGACTGGGTTGACGAAGAGAGCGAGTAATAGGGACTTGTGATAAACAAACCCGAGGTTCATGACCTCCGTGACACTGCTGTGAAAGGCAATTAGCGAAAGCCCGAAGAATAGCGCACTGCGGCGGTTAAGCAGCCCGAGAAACGCAAGCATCTCCAAGGGCAGAGCGGCGCCGATGAGCAGTTTGGCAAGGGTGGGATGATCGATCAAAGCTTGGGCCAACCAGACAGTGTTGTCGGCGGGGATGAGATAATTGTAATACGCCGATTCGGTCGCCTTGACGATCTGAAGGGCGAAATAGGGGGTATCAGAAAGCCAGCCGCCTTCGCTTTCAATGCACTTGGTGATCGCGGAGGCGACATAGGTAGCCATGATGACCTGTCGCGACCAGTCCAGACCGAGCTGCGCTGGAGTATAGCTGTGGGGTAGGCGTCGATGCGTTTTTGCACAAAAAAACGACCAGATGGAGGCGAGCCACGCGGCAAGCAACACGGCGGTGACGATCTGGGTGGTGTGACCGATGCCTCCTTGAGAATTTCCAAGCGTGCCATGAGCAATACTGGCGATCAGCGGAGGTAGCAGGGTGAGGGAGGGAACGAGGCCGATGGCGTAGAGAAAAAGACAAATAGCCAGGAGCGGGATGAGGTAGTGCGAGAGCGCTTCATTGCCAATCCATGAAAAATCAAGACCCCAAGTGGCAAAGCCATGAGGCGTGGGTTGACTCATGAAAGGTGAATGCCCTCGCAGTGTCTGCCACGCGACAAAAGCGATGCCGCCCCGCATTAGGATCATTTCCCACCAAGCATGATACATGGGTTCAAAACCGAGACAGAAGCGAAGACAGCGGCGCCAAAGCGGGAGGTTGCTTTGGGGCAGTGAAGAATCAGTGTTCATCAAAGTTCCCCCACCAGTTTTGGTTTTTTCACGATGCTACCGTCTTTATCGAGGGTGATGTCGACTTGATAAAGCCGGAAGCCTTCGTGTTTTTTAATTTCCTCTGGCGTGCGACTGGTCTCGATCAATTGCTTGAGCGTGGCATCACCGGCGGGACGGCATTCTTCCGAGGTCATGTTGACGATTTTTGTCTTGTAGGTCTTGCCCTCAGCTTTGGCTTTTTCTTTGAGATTATTCACTGTGATCTTTAGCTTGCCGTCATACATTTTTTTGATGCCCGATGGCCAGTTACCAAAAGTAGGATACATCGCCACAGGCTGGTCTTTTTTATCCGTAATATAAACATAGTAGGCCTGCTTCTCGAAGTTCGAATACATCGGGAAGTTGGAGAAGGGATACCATTCACCGGGCTTGAGCGTGTTGCGAGTTAGCCACGGAATGAGGAAGGCGGTGAGGACAACAAAAAACCAGTGGAACTTGTGCGGCAGGCACAGGAACCACTGGTAGATTTTTTTCGGCATATGGAGGGATAGGCGATTGAAGCTTTCCATCCAAGCAGAAGTTTTGCGCAATAATTGCGCAAGCTAAGGTCTTACTTCTTGGGAGCGATGCTGAGGAGTTCTACTTCGAACACAAGGGCTGAGTTCGGAGTGATATCAGGACCTGCACCTTGTTCGCCGTAAGCGAGCTTGGAAGGAATGAAGAGCTTGTATTTAGCGCCGACAGGCATGAGCTGAAGAGCTTCGACCCAACCTGGAATAACGCCACCAACGGGGAATGTTGCGGGCTCACCGCGTTGTACTGAGCTATCGAATACTTTGCCGTTAATCAGCGTGCCATGATAATGAACGCTAACAGTGTCTGCGGCGGCTGGTTTTGCGCCGTCACCTTTTTTGAGTACTTCGTATTGCAGGCCACTCTCGGTGGTCGTTACTTCCTTGCGCTTGCCGTTTTCGGTAAGGAATTTTTCAGCTTCAGCAATATTTTTGGCTCCCGCTTCAGTTGCTTCCTTTTGTTGTTTGGCCATCATTGCCTGAGCGAACTGTTTCATAGATTCCTCAAGGGCGGCTTGCTCATACTTGAGAGGTTTTTTATCAATGGTGTCACGCAGTCCTTGAGCGAGTGCGTCGACTTCGATGTTGACGCCATTTTCAACAAACTCACTGGCCATGCGAGTGCCATAGAAGTAGCTGACTTTTTCGAGGAGGGCTTTATCAATCACGGGAACAACGGCGGCGGGTTCTGCACCTGGTTTGGCGGCATCTTCAGCAGGTGCTGCTTTCTCAGTAGGCGCTGCTTTCTCAGTAGGCGCTGCTTTCTCAGTAGGCGCTGCTTTTTTAGCGGGTTTGGCTTCAGTGGTTTTAGTCTCCTGCGCCCGAAGCATGGGGGCGAAAGCAAGAGCAAGAATCGGGATTAGGCGGGTTATTTTCATAGGAGGGCGGAGCCTACGCATCATAAAGCAACCCCGTCAAAGGAAAATGGCATCGGAAAGAAGGCGTTATTGAGTAAGCAGATGAGCAGGTTTTGTGTTTCTGTTTGACGCATCGCCCTGTATGCGGCAATCTGCGCGCCCTTTTAACCCCAACCAACGATCCAGATATGGCAGCTACCATCTACACTGAAAACGACGCCAGCCTCGAGCCCCTCAAAGGCAAAACCCTTTGTGTCATCGGCTTTGGCTCTCAAGGCCATGCTCATGCGCTCAACCTTAAAGAGAGCGGCTTGAACGTCATCGTGGGTCTCTATCCCGGCTCCAAGTCCCGCGCTGTGGCTGAAGAACGCGGCTTCAAAGTGCTCGACACCGCGGAAGCGGTGAAAGCTGCGGACGTTATCATGGTCGCCGTCCCTGACACCGTGATCCCCAAAGTTTACAACGCTGACATCGCCCCCAACTTGACCGAAGGCAAAACGTTGCTCTTCAGTCACGGCTTTGCGATTCACTTCAAAACCATTGTTCCTCCTACAAACGTAGATGTTATCATGGTTGCCCCTAAGGGACCTGGTCACCTCGTCCGCCGTCAATACACCGAAGGCAAAGGTGTTCCTACCTTGATTGCTATCTTTCAAGATAAAAGCGGTAAAGCCAAAGACATCGCACTCGCTTGGGCCAAGGGTATCGGCGGCACTCGTGGCGGTGTGTTTGAAACTACCTTTAAGGAAGAAACTGAAACCGATCTCTTCGGCGAACAGGTTGTTCTTTGCGGCGGCACTACCGCCCTCGTCAAAGCTGGATTCGAAACCCTCGTGGAAGCCGGATACCAGCCTGAAATGGCGTACTTCGAGTGCTTGCACGAACTGAAGCTCATTGTCGATCTCATGTTCGAAAGCGGCATCGCCGGCATGCGTTTCTCCATCTCTGAAACCGCCGAGTATGGTGACGTGTCCGTTGGACCAAAGATCATTGATGCTCACGTGAAGGAAAACATGCGCGCCGCCCTCAAGCGCATCCAGAGCGGAGAGTTCGCCAAGGAATGGACCGACGAATACAATTCCGGACAGGCCAACTTCGACCGCCTCCGCGCCGAGAGCAAAGCCCATCCGATTGAAGAAGTCGGTGGCCGTCTCCGCAGCCTCATGAGCTGGGTCAAGAAGCGCGAGATCGGTGGCTCCCAAGCCGCTTACGAAGCCTAAGCTTCCCGGTTCACCGTTTCCAAATACTTCAAACGCGACGTGGCAACACGTCGCGTTTTTTGTGAATCAAAGGGCAAACTGACGATTCGAACTCGACATGCAAAAAAAGTTCACTACGCTCAGTCCATGCCTGATGACGAACCACAAGATAGCGAGGACAGGCTGCGTGCGGCAGGCAGTCCATTTGATGGTTGTGGGGGCAATTGTGGCGTCATCGTCTTTGTGATAATCAGCCTATTCTTCGTGATATGGGCGATCATTTTTGCAACCTGTGGGCGTGGCTACGGACATTGAACACAGAGTGTTCCTGAAAGAAGTTTTCCTTACCCCTTTTCTCTTTTCACTTATCACTTATCACTTTGAATTTATCACTTCGCCAGCTCCCGCAACAAGCACTGATTGAGCTGAATGCCAGCCTCAAAATTTGCGACCGGGAAGTTTTCATTGGGGGCATGGGCCTGACAGTCGGGAAGGGCGAGGCCAAGCAACAGAGTGTCCACGCCGAGCACATCTTTGAATGCCTGGACGATCGGGATGCTGCCGCCTTCACGGATGAGGGCGGGCTTGCCACCGAACGTGTTTTCCAATGCCCGCTGAGCGGCCATGCCGAAGGGTGAGAAGGGATCCGTGAGGTAGGGGAATCCAGTGTGACCGAGTTTTACTTCAAAACGAATGCCAGTCTGTTGATGTGCCTGCACATGGGCTTCCACCATGGCCATGATTTCATCAGGATGCTGATTGGGCACGAGGCGGAAGCTGAGCTTGGCGAACGCGGAACGCGGAATGACCGTCTTGGAGCCTTCGCCCTGATAGCCACCACCGATGCCGTTGACCTCAGC